>NZ_JBHZCY010000006.1:3269-148958 GCF_042786665.1 Kitasatospora sp. NPDC059146
CCGCCGTCCGGGGTCTTCCGGACGGCGGCGGGCGCCGCTGCCTTCACCTGCCTTCAGGGATGCGGAGCCAGGCTCTTTACTTGGTGGTGCCGATGTTCAGGTAGTCGTACTCACCCGAGAAGGCCGGGGTGGACGCCAGGTTGGTGGCGCTGTCCGGGCGGTACAGGAAGACCTTGAAGTCCGTCAGCGGGACGTACACCGCGTTCTCCATGACCTTCTTGTCGATGTCGCCGTAGATCTTCTCGCGGGCGGCCCGGTCCGGGTTGACCGCGGCGTCGTCCAGCATCTTGTTGACGGCCGGGTCGTTCAGCTGGGCCAGGTTGCTGTTGCCGGAGGCCTTGATCGCGCGGCCGTCGACGATCTGCTGCAGGAAGCCGTAGCCGGTCGGCCAGTCGGCGCCCCACTGCATCATCATCAGACCGATGTTGTGGTCCTGGGTGTACTGCGGCGCACCGGCCGAGTCGGTCAGGTACTTGCCCTGCGGGAACTGCTGGATCTCGGCGTTGATGCCGATGTTCTTGAGCTGCGCCTGGATCGCGGTGGCCGCGGCGACCTCGGTCGCGCGCTCGGTGCGGGCGGACAGCACGGTGGTGAAGCCGCCGTCCTTGCCGCAGGCCTTCAGGGCGTCCTTGGCCTTGGCCTGGTCGCCCTTGTTGTCCTTGGTCTCGAACAGGTTGAAGTCCTGGTGGCCCGGGATGTCCGGCGGGAGCACGGTGTTGGCCACCTGGCCGCGGATCGGGCCGCCGAGCGCGGTCTGCACCGCGACCTTGTCGACCGCGAACTGGACGGCCTTGCGGCACTCGATGTTGTCGAACGGCGCGACCTTGGTGTTGATCGCCATGTAGACCAGGCGGCCGCCGTAGGCGTTGTCGGTCTTCGCCTTGAGCTTCGGGTCGCGCAGGATCTGCGCCTGGGTCTGCGGGTCGACGCCGCCGCCGACCAGGTCGACCTGGGCGTTGCCGGCCAGCAGGTCCTTGTCGATGGTGGCCTGGTCGATGTTCATCTTGAGCACGATCTTGTCCGCGAGCTGCTTGCGGATCGGGTCGGTGCTCTTGTCCCAGTTGGTGTTCGGGACCAGGACGGCCTGCTTGCCGTCCTCGTAGGACTGGAACTTGTAGGTGCCCGAGGAGACGACGTGCTTCACGTAGTCGGCACCGGTGTCCTTGGCCTGCGGGACCGGCACCGTCTGCGGGGCGCTGACCAGGTAGTCGAAGTCCGCGAAGGGGTGCTGCAGGTGGAAGACGATCGTGGTGTCGTCCGGCGTCTCGATCGACTTGAGGTCGCCGGTCTTGTCCTTGTACGGACCCTGGTACGGCGTGGGGTTGTCGACCAGCAGGTCGTGGAAGTACGTCGGGCCGTTGGAGTTCACCTCGGGCGCGAAGTTCGAGCGCTCCACGGCGTACTTGACGTCCTTGGAGCTGATCGGGGTGCCGTCGTCGTACTTGAGGCCGGCGCGCAGCTTGTACGTCCAGGTCAGGCCGTCCGCGCTGGGCTGGCCCAGCGACTCGGCGAGGTCCGGGACCAGCTTGTTGCCGTCCGCGCCGGCGGCCGGGTTGAAGGTGGTCAGCGGACGCCCGTACAGGCGCGAGAAGTTGTAGATGTAGGCGTAGTAGGTGTTGCCCGGGTCGAGGGAGTCCGGGGTGCCCTTCATCTCGTAGGTGACCGTCCCGCCCTTCTTGTCCGAGGCGTTGACGATCTGCTTGGTGGCCGCGTCGGCGCCGCCACCGTTGGAGTCGGCCGAGTTGGAGCTTCCGCTGGCGCTCTTCGGGCTGGACGAGCAGCCGGTGACGACCAGGACCGCGGCAGCGGCCACGGCGGTCAACGCGACGGTACGGGACCTACGCATGGGTGGGATCAACCCCTTGAGGATGTGGAGGAGGGAGGGCCTGGCGCCTGCGCATTGACGCAGGGTCAGTTGCTCTTGGGATCGAGGGCGTCACGCAGCCCGTCGCCGAGCAGGTTGAACGCGAGCACGGTGATGAAGATCGCGACACCGGGGACCACCATGTACTGGGGGTCGACCTGGTAGTAGTTCTTCGCGTCCGCCAGCATGCCGCCCCAGGAGGCCTGCGGGGGCTGGATGCCGACGCCGAGGAAGCTCAGCCCGGCCTCGAAGAGGATGTTGGTCGGGATCAGCAGGGTCGAGTAGACCAGGATCGGGCCGACCAGGTTGGGCAGCAGTTCCTTGAACAGGATGAACGGGCCGCGCGCACCGAGGCTGCGGGCCGCGTGGACGAACTCCCGCTCGCGCAGCGAGAGGGTCTGTCCGCGCACGATCCGGCCCATGTAGGGCCAGTTGAAGAAGCCGATCACGAAGATCAGCACCAGGATGTGCAGCGGCAGGCCGTGCAGGCCGAACGCGCCGCCCTGGAGCGAGGCGGAGATCGCGATGGCGAACAGCAGCAGCGGGAACGCCAGGAAGACGTCCATCAGTCGGCTGATCAGGGTGTCCACCCAGCCGCCGTAGTAGCCGGCCATCACTCCGAGCACGGTGCCGATGGTGTTGGAGAGCACGGTCGCGCCGAAGGCGACCAGCAGGGAGACCCAGGAGCCGTCGACCACGCGGGAGAGCAGGTCACGGCCCTGCAACGGGTCGATGCCGAGCAGGTGGTCCCCGCTCATCCCGCCCCAGTCCCCGAGCGGGAGTCCGCCGAGGTTGGCGTCCAGCAGGTCCGGGTTCGGCTGGTCGGGGTCGAGCCCGAACAGGGCCTCGATCGGGCCGGACAGGACGGCCAGGAGGATCAGCAGGATCACCACGACGCCGCCGGCGACGGCGGCCTTGTCCCGCTTGAAGCGGGTCCAGGCGATCCGACCGAGGGAGCGGCCCTCGATCGTCTTGGCCGGGCTCGGGGAGGCGGGCGCCTCGGGTTCGTTCCCGGCGGTAGTGATGGGTGCGGTCATGGTCAGTTGGTCCCCTCGCCGACGGTGGCCGGCCCACGGGTGCCGGGCGCCGGCTTCGGCGGTACGGCTGCGGACGTGCGGAGGTGCTAGGAGCAGGTGGTCGCGGCAGTGCGTCGTGCACGGGCAATGCCTCCACGCGGGATGGGCGTCGCGTGGATCGAGCGGTCGGCGTGCGCGTTCACCTTCGTGGGGTTTCCAGTACGCGCGATGCGTTGCGCAGAACTCTCTGTCATCCGAACTGGCTTGCGCCAGCCCTGACAACCGACAGATGCCCAACTGTGATCTGCCTGCATGCACGCCTCCGATCTTCGGCATATACCTCTTCACATGGGTGTAACTGCCATGTCAAGCTGCCTCTGCGGAGAGTGGGGAAATTCGTCCGGAAAGCACCGAAGCCGACCTGATGGTGAATCAAGTCGGCTTCGGGTGACAGATTGTGGTTATCGGGTTTGGTGATCAGCGCCCGGGGTAGCCGGGCCACTGCGGCTGGGCCGGCTGCCCCCAGCCCTGCGCGGGCGGCTGGGTGCCGTACGCGTAGCCCGGCATCGACTGCCCGGGTACCGGCTGCCCCGGCACCGGCTGGCCCGGGTACGGCTGCGGCACCGGCGGGTACGGGCCGGTCTGCGGACGCCCGGCCTCCCGGTCGAAGAACGGCCGCGCGTTGGCGCGCATCCACAGCGCCACCGGGTCGAACTCGTCCGCCATCGCCACCGTGGACACCGCGAGCCCCTCCGGGGCCACCGCGATCGCGCGCTGCATCAGCGCCCGCACCGCCTCCACGGCCGGCGGCGAACTCTCGTACAGGTCCAGGCCGATCGCCAGGTACGGCTCCCCCACCGCCGGCTGCACCCAGGCCCGGCGCAGCGCCCGCACCGCGCGCACCTCACCGGCCTGCCGCTCCAGCAGCGCGAAGAACTGCTGCGCGTCGACCTGCGGCTCGCTCAGCTTCAACGGACCGGCCGGCAGCCGGTCCAGGCCCGCGGCGACCCGCCGCAGGTCCGCCCAGGGCACGCCGACCCCGCCGCCCGGCGCGTGCGGGTTCAGCCACAGGCCCCAGCGGGTGCGGTACAGCGAGGCGGCGATCTCCCGTCCCGAGATGACCTCGTGGGCCCGCGCCCAGCCGGAGGCCGTCAGCTGCTCGGGCGAGGTGACGGCCGGCGCGTAGCCGTGGCCGCTGATCTCCATGTTCCCGTACTGCGCGTCCGGGCTGCCCGGCGTGCCGTGCCAGAGCAGCATCCAGACCTGGCCGTCGGCCAGCGCGTGCAGCAGCCGCTCGTACGCGTCGAAGCGCTCCGGCGCGACCTCGCGCAGAGCCTGCTCCAACCCGCCCGGGTCCGCGCCCGGGCGCCCGGCCGGTGCCTGGCCCCAGGGCCCCGGCGCCCCGCCCGCTCCCGTTCCCGCACTCATGCGCCCACCTCGCCGCGCCTCTTTCCTGAACCCGCCGGCCCGTCAGCCGCCTGCACGCACCCTATGGCGCGGCACCGGCCGCCGCCACGGCGACGTGCCTGTGAAGGATCCCCGCTCACACCCGCGAGTAGAAGGGCATGACCCGGGTCGACAGCCACTCGACCACCGGGTCGTCGGCGAGGTCGAGCAGCACGAGGTGGACGCCTCCCGGCAGCGGTGCGGTTCCCAGGGCTCGGCCGAGCGCCTCGTTCACCGCCCCCGGGTCGGCCGGGGCCGCCGGATCGAGCTGCACGCCCACGAACATCACGGTCGGCTCGCCCTCGATGCTGGCCAGCGCCCGGCGCGCGGTCAACACCCCCGGCAGGGCCGACAGTTCGGCCCGGCAGGCGGCCAGGAAGTGCTCCGGGTCCTCGCCCGGCACCGGCTCGCGCAGGGCCACCCGGCCGCCGGTCGGCCCCTCCGGCTGCTGCTCCCAGCGGTCCTCCCGGGGGCCGCGGCGCAGCTCCGCCACGCCCTGCGGGGGCACCGGGATGCCCACCGCCGCCTCCGGGTTGACCGCGATGCCCACGCCCAGCGGCAGCCCGCGGGCGAACTCCCAGGCCGGCGCGACGGCGAAGGCCATCCCCGGCGCCTGCTGCAGGAACACCTCCTGCGAGGAGAACACCGGTACGTACGGGGCCCCGGCCAGCTCGACGGTCGGCAGGTCCAGCGACTGCCCGGCCGGGTCGCCCCCGGCCGGCAGCGGGATCCACACCTGGCTGCGGGCCAGCACCTCGATCACCCGCGGGGTCGCCCCCGGGTCGCCCAGCGCGGCCGTCAGCACCTGCTCCAGCTCGTTCGCGGGCCACGCGCCGCCCGACGGCGCCGCCTGCGGCCCGCCCCACCCCTGCTGCTGCTCCACCGGGTACTCCATGCGCCGCCGATCCGGCCCAGGGCCGGGTCGGCCGCCCACTGCTGCGCCGACGCGATGATTTTAGGGCCCGGGTCCGCCCGACCGCGGTGTGACCGGGTCCCCTCTCCCCTCCTCCGCGAGGACGTGCCATGATGTGCGCGTCCGACGGCATGCGCCGCGGGCCCCCACAACTCCACACCGGCCGCTCGAACCCGCGCGGGAGAGCCCGGAATGCCCCTCGGGGGGCACAGCCGGCGCCGAAGGAGCAAGTCCTCCCCGGAATCTCTCAGGCCCCCCTACCGTGCGGGTTAGGCACATCTGGAAAGCGGCGCACGACCCGGTCGCGCGCCCACCCACGGTGCAAGCCGCCGTCCTGTCCCCGATGCTGGAACCAGCCGACGCTGGTGCCGGCTGCGGGCAGGTGGGCGGTGAAGCTCTCAGGTTCGACGACAGATGGGGAGACCCACGCCGCCGCATGCCCGCGCGCGGGGTCGGTCCCCGAGCGGGTCCGGTCCGGCGCGCGCACCCCTGAGTGCCCCGACCGAGGAGTTCCTGGCCATGTCGTCCCTCCGCCTGACCGCGCTCGACGCGCTGCACCGCGCCCTCGGCGCGACCATGACCGACTTCGCCGGCTGGGACATGCCGCTGCGTTACGGCAGTGAGCGCGAGGAGCACCTCGCGGTCCGCACCAAGGCCGGTCTGTTCGACCTCTCGCACATGGGCGAGATCACCGTCACCGGCCCGCAGGCCGGCGAGATGCTGGACCACGCGCTGGTCGGCTTCGTCTCCGCGCTCGGCGAGCTGCGCGCCCGCTACACCATGATCTGCGCCGAGGACGGCGGCATCCTGGACGACCTGATCGTCTACCGGCTGCGCGAGGACGCCTTCCTGGTCGTCGCCAACGCCTCCAACGCCCAGCTGGTGCTGGACGAGCTGATCGCCCGGGCCAAGGGCTTCGACGCCGTCGTCACCGACGACCGCGACACCTACGCGCTGATCGCCGTCCAGGGCCCGGAGGCCACCGCGATCCTGGCCGAGACCACCGACGCCGACCTGCCCGGCCTCAAGTACTACGCGATCCTCCCGGCCACCGTGGCCGGCCGGGAGGTGCTGCTGGCCCGCACCGGCTACACCGGCGAGGACGGCTTCGAGATCTTCTGCGCCCCGGCCGACGCCGAGCCGGTCTGGCGGGCGCTGACCGCCGCCGGCGAGGGCCGCGGCCTGGTCCCGTGCGGCCTGTCCTGCCGCGACACGCTGCGCCTGGAGGCGGGCATGCCGCTGTACGGGCACGAGCTGTCCACCGACCTGACCCCGTTCGACGCCGGCCTGGGCCGGGTCGTGCGCTTCGACAAGACCACCAACGAGGGCGCGTTCGTCGGCCGCAGGGCGCTGGAGCAGGCCGCCGCCGCGGCCGAGACCAACCCCCCGAAGGTGCTGGTCGGCCTGGTGTCCGAGGGCAAGCGGGTCCCGCGCGCGGAGTACACGGTGGTCTCCACCGAGGGCGCCCCGATCGGCCGGATCACCTCGGGCGCGCCGTCCCCCACGCTGGGCAAGCCGATCGCGATGGCCTACGTGGACGCGGCCCACGCCGCCCCCGGCTCCACCGTCGCGGTGGACGTCCGCGGCAAGCACGAGCCGGTCCAGGTCGTGGCGCTGCCGTTCTACAAGCGCGCCCGCTGAGGCCGTCGCCGCCCCTCGTTTTCCCATCGGCGCACGTCGGAGCCGTCCGTGCGGCGGCCCGCTGCGTCGTACCCGCTTCCCATCCTGGAGAATGACGCCATGAGCAACCCCCAGCACCTGCAGTACACCAAGGAGCACGAGTGGCTGACCGCCGCCGAGGACGGTGTCTCGACGGTCGGCATCACCAAGCACGCCGCCGACGCGCTCGGTGACATCGTCTACGTGCAGCTCCCCGAGGTCGGCGACACGGTGACCGCCGGCGAGACCTGTGGCGAGCTGGAGTCGACCAAGTCGGTCAGCGACCTGTACTCCCCGGTGACCGGCGAGGTCACCGAGGTCAACCAGGACGTCCTGGACGACAACAGCCTGGTCAACAGCGCCCCGTTCGAGGGCGGCTGGCTGTTCAAGGTCCGCGTGGAGGCCACCGACACGCTGCTCAGCGCCGCCGAGTACGACGCGCTCACCCACGCCGAGGGCTGAGCCCCGCCGGGACGGGCCGCAGCACGGCGGTCCGTCCCGCTCTCCCACCGTCCCTCCGCTCTCCTCCCCGGGAAGACCACACCATGACGGTTCTCAACCAGTCCCTGCACGCCCTCGACCCGGAGATCGCCGCCGCGGTCGACGCCGAGCTGCACCGCCAGCAGACCACGCTGGAGATGATCGCCTCCGAGAACTTCGCCCCGGTGGCGGTCATGGAGGCCCAGGGTTCGGTGCTCACCAACAAGTACGCCGAGGGTTACCCCGGCCGCCGGTACTACGGCGGTTGCGAGCACGTCGACGTGGTCGAGCAGATCGCGATCGACCGGGTGAAGGCCCTGTTCGGCGCCGAGCACGCCAACGTCCAGCCGCACTCGGGCGCGCAGGCCAACGCCGCCGCGATGTTCGCGCTGATCCAGCCGGGCGACACCATCCTGGGCCTGAGCCTGGCCCACGGCGGTCACCTGACCCACGGCATGAAGATCAACTTCTCCGGCAAGCTCTACAACGTGGCCGCCTACCACGTCGACGAGAAGACCGGCCAGGTCGACATGGCCGAGGTCGAGCGCCTGGCCAAGGAGCACCAGCCGAAGCTGATCATCGCCGGCTGGTCCGCCTACCCGCGCCAGCTGGACTTCGCCGCGTTCCGCCGGGTCGCCGACGAGGTCGGCGCGCTGCTCATGGTGGACATGGCGCACTTCGCCGGCCTGGTGGCCGCGGGCCTGCACCCGAACCCGGTGCCGTACGCGGACGTGGTCACCACCACGACCCACAAGACCCTGGGCGGCCCGCGCGGCGGCGTCATCCTGTCCAAGGCCGAGTGGGCCAAGAAGATCAACTCGGCGGTCTTCCCGGGCCAGCAGGGCGGTCCGCTGGAGCACGTGATCGCGGGCAAGGCCGTCGCCTTCAAGGTCGCCGCCTCGGAGGACTTCAAGGAGCGCCAGGAGCGCACCCTGGAGGGCGCCAAGATCCTCGCCGAGCGCCTGCTCCAGGCCGACGTCGCCGAGGCCGGCGCCTCGGTGCTGTCCGGCGGCACCGACGTCCACCTGGTCCTGGTCGACCTGCGCAACAGCCAGCTCGACGGCCAGCAGGCCGAGGACCGGCTGCACGAGGTCGGCATCACGGTGAACCGCAACGCCGTCCCGAACGACCCGCGCCCGCCGATGGTCACCTCGGGCCTGCGGATCGGCACCCCGGCCCTGGCCACCCGCGGCTTCCGGGCCGAGGACTTCCGCGAGGTCGCCGACGTCATCGCCGAGGCGCTCAAGCCCGCCTTCGACGAGACCGTCGCCGCCGCGCTCAAGGCCCGGGTCACCGCCCTGGCCGAGAAGTACCCGCTCTACCCGAACCTCTAGTTCGGCCGCGGGTGACCGGCCTCACTCCGGCCGGACACCTGTCACTCCGGGGCACCGCGCACACTGGAAGTGCGCGCGGTGCCCCGTTCCGTGCACCGCCCAGTCCCTCCACGAGACCAGACAAGGACGTCCCCCGTGGCCCTCAGTGTCTTCGACCTCTTCTCCATCGGCATCGGCCCGTCGAGCTCCCACACCGTCGGCCCGATGCGCGCCGCCCGGATGTTCGCCCGCCGCCTGCGCTCCGAAGGCCTGCTGGAGCAGGTGACCGCCGTACGCGCCGAGCTGTACGGCTCGCTGGGCGCCACCGGCCACGGCCACGGCACTCTGAAGGCCGTCCTGCTGGGCCTGGAGAACAACTCGCCCCGCACCGTCGACGTCGACCAGGCGGACAAGGACGTCGAGCGGATCGCCGCCGAGAAGCGGATCAACCTGCTCGGCGAGCGCCCCATCGACTTCGACCCCGACAGCCAGGTGATCCTGCACCGGCGCCGCTCGCTGCCGTACCACGCCAACGGGATGACCCTGTGGGCGTTCGCGGCGGACGGCTCGACGCTGCTGGAGAAGACCTACTACTCGGTCGGCGGCGGCTTCGTCGTGGACGAGGACGCGCTCGGCGCGGACCGGGTCAAGCCCGACGACACCGCGCTCAAGTACCCCTTCCGCACCGGTGACGAACTGCTCCGGCTCAGCCGGGAGACCGGGCTGTCGATCTCCGGCCTGATGCTGGAGAACGAGAAGGCCTGGCGCAGCGAGGAGGAGATCCGCACCGGGCTGCTGGAGATCTGGTCCGTGATGCAGGAGTGCGTGCGGGCCGGCATGAGCCGCGAGGGCATCCTGCCGGGCGGGCTGAAGGTCCGCCGCCGGGCCGCCTCGGGCGCCCGGGCGCTGCGCGCCGAGGGCATCGGGCCGGCCAACGCGATGGAGTGGGTGACCCTCTACGCGATGGCGGTCAACGAGGAGAACGCCTCCGGCCGCCGGGTGGTCACCGCCCCGACCAACGGCGCGGCGGGCATCATCCCGGCCGTCCTGCACTACTACCTGAACTTCATCCCGGGCGCGGACGAGGACGGCATCGTCCGCTTCCTGCTCGCGGCCGGCGCCATCGGCATGCTCTTCAAGGAGAACGCCTCCATCTCCGGCGCCGAGGTCGGCTGCCAGGGCGAGGTCGGCTCCGCCTGCTCGATGGCCGCGGGCGGCCTCGCCGAGGTCCTCGGCGGCAGCCCCGAGCAGGTCGAGAACGCCGCCGAGATCGGCATCGAGCACAACCTCGGCCTCACCTGCGACCCGGTCGGCGGCCTGGTCCAGATCCCCTGCATCGAGCGCAACGGCATGGCCTCGGTCAAGGCCGTCACCGCGGCCCGGATGGCGCTGCGCGGCGACGGGCGCCACCACGTCTCGCTGGACAAGGCGATCAAGACGATGAAGGAGACCGGGGCGGACATGAAGATCAAGTACAAGGAGACCTCGCGCGGCGGCCTCGCCGTGAACGTCATCGAGTGCTGATCTCGGCCCGCTGACGAGCGGCCCCCGGGCGGAACCCCGTACCGCCCGCGGGGCGCTCGCGCTTTCTCGGGCCCCTACCGCCCCCGGCGGGCGGCAGGGCTACGGCGTGGCCGCCCGCACCGCCGGGCTCGGGCTCGGCTCGGGGCTCGACGACGGGGCCGGGTTGGCAGCCGGGGTCGGCTTTGCGGCCGGGTTCGGGTTCGGCCGGGCCAGGAGGGCGACCGCCGTCGCCACCGCCGCCAGGCCGAGGCCGCCGGCCACCGCGCCGTGCAGCCCGCTGGTGACCGCCGCGCCGACGGCGTCCCGGACGGCCGGGGGCAGGCCCGCCAGCGTGGCCGGGGTGAGCCCCCCGCCGCCGGTCAGGTGGGCGGCGTCGGCCGGGCTCAGCCGCGCCTCCAGGCCGGCGGTCAGCCGCGCCGTGTAGACCGCGCCGAGGGCGGCCATGCCGAGCGAGCCGCCGAAGCTGCGCAGCAGGGTCACCACGCCCATCGCCGCGCCCATGTCCTGGCGCGGCACCGCGCCCATCGAGGTCAGCATGGTGCTCTGCATCAGCAGCCCGATGCCGATCCCGGCGACCGCCGTGAGCCCGGAGGCCACCGCCACCGGCGTGTCCGTCCCCAGGAACAGCAGCAGCACCGACCCGGCCAGGGTCAGCGCCCCGCCCAGCACCGGGTAGCGCCGTTCACCGCCGGGCCGGCCCATCAGCCGGGCGGTGACCAGCTGGGTGCCCATCATGCCGAGCATCAGCGGCAGCAGGAGCAGCCCGCCGGTGGTCGGTGTCGCGCCCTGGACGAACTGCAGGTACTGCGGCAGGTAGCCGATCAGGGCGAGCATCACCGCACCGGCCAGGAAGCCCAGCACCTGGGCCACCGAGAAGTTGCGGCTGCGGAACAGCGCGGGCGGGATCAGCGGTCCCGGGGCGCGCAGTTCGACCGGCACGAAGGCGGCCAGTGCGACCACCGCGACCACGCCGGTGCCGAGGATCAGCGGCGAGGTCCAGGCGTACGTCGTCCCGCCCCAGCTGCTGACCAGGGTGAGTCCGAGGATGCCGGTGGTCAGCAGGGCGACCCCGGCCCAGTCGAAGGGGACGCGGACCCGTTCGGCCTTCGGCAGCCGGACCGCGAGGGCGACCGCGGCCAGGGCGAACAGGCCGACCGGCAGGTTGACGTAGAAGGCCCAGCGCCAGCTGAGCCGGTCGGTGAGGAAGCCGCCGAGCAGCGGCCCGCCGACGAAGGCGATCGGCATCAGCACCCCGATCACCGACTGCACCCGGCCCCGGTCGGTGGCGGGCACCAGCACCCCGATCACCGAGAGCGCGCCGACCATCAGCCCGCCCGCGCCGACCCCCTGGAGCGCCCGGAAGGCGATCAACTCGCCCATGTCCTGGGCGAGTCCGGACAGTGCCGAGCCGAGCAGGAAGACCGCCACCGCCCACTGGTAGGCGCCCTTGCGCCCGTACAGGTCGCCGAGCCGGCCCCACAGCGGGGTGGCGGCGGCGGAGGTGAGCAGGTAGGCGGTGACCGCCCAGGAGAGGTGCTCCAGTCCGCCGAGGTCGCCGACGATGGTGGGCAGCGCGGTGCCGATGATCTGCCCGTCGAGGGCCGAGAGGAAGATGCCGAGCATCAGCCCGAGCACGCCGAGCAGCGGCGGCTTGGGGCGGTCGTCGGTCGGTTCCGTGGTCATGGCGGTTCCCCCTGTCCCGTCCGGTTCAGGCGGTGAACGGCCGGGCCTGCCGGGCATCCCGCAACGCCTGCGCCCACCAGTCCAGTTGGTCGAGCAGGGTCTTGGCGGCGGCATCGGCGGCCGGGTCCTTCGGCTTCCCGTCGGCGTCGAAGGCCTGGGCGGCGCCGTGGAAGCTGACCGTGTTGCGGATCGTGACGGAGTTCAACTCGGCCATCACCACGCGCAGTTGCTCGACCGCCCGGAGGCCGCCGGAGAGTCCGCCGTACGAGACGAAGCCGATCGGCTTGCCGTGCCACTGCTGGTTGTGCCAGTCGATGGCGTTCTTCAACGGCGCGGGGAAGCTGTGGTTGTACTCCGGCGTGACGAACACGAAGGCGTCGGCGGCCGCCAGCCGGGGCGACACCGCGGCGAGCAGCTCACGTTCCTGCTCCGGCAGTTCCGCACCCCAGGACGGCATCACGGTGGGCAGCGGAGTGGCCGCCAGGTCGATCAGGTCGGCGGTCATGCCGCCGCGGGCGTCGAGGTGGCCGAGCAGCCAGTCGGCGACGACCGGGCCGAAGCGGCCGTCGCGGGTGCTGCCGAGCACGACCGCGACCTTGAGGTTCTGCTCCGTGGACATGGGGGTCCCCCTCCAAGATGATGTGTACGCCGTATCGGCGATGGATACAACGTACACACTGATGCGTACGGCGTCTACTAGACGGATACGGTGTACACGCGAGTGATACGGTGGCCCCTCCCACCGGAAGGAGCCCGCCCCCCATGCCCGCTCAGCAGGCCCCCAGCGGGGACGACGACCAGGACAAGCCGCAGCTCTCCCTCTGGGAGCGGCTCGACCGCCCGGCCGCCGCACCGCGCACCACCCTGACCCCGCACCGGATCGCCGAGGCCGCGGTCGCCATCGCCGACGCCGAGGGCCTGGACGCCGTCACCATGCGCCGGCTCGCCACCGCGCTCGGCGTGGCCCCGATGGCCGCCTACCGGTACGTCTCCGGCAAGGACGAACTCATCGAGCTGATGGCCGACTTCGTCTACGGCCAACTCCCCCTGGACGCCCCCGCCGACGGCTGGCGCGCGGCCATGCGCTCACTCGCCGTCCACCTGCGCGCGATGAACCTGGCCCACCCCTGGATGGTCCGGGCGGCCACCCCGTTCTCCCTCACCCCCCACCAGCTCGCCGTCCCCGAGCGGTCCTTCGCCGCCCTCGCCGAGCACGGCCTGGACGCCGACACCACCATGGCGATCTTCCGCACGGTGGCCGGCTACGTCCACGGCTCGGTCGCCTCCGAGGTCGCCCTGGCCGCCCTGCGCCGCGACCACAACTGGTCCGACGGCGACGAGACCCGCGCCGGCCTGGCCCCCCGGATGACCTACCTGATGGGCACCGGCCGCTACCCCGCCTACCAGCAGTACCTCCAGCGGGCCACCCGCAAGGACGACCCCGCCTGGCACTTCGAGACCGGCCTCGACTGCGTCCTCGACGGCATCGCCACCCACTTCGCCATCTAGCTCCCGGCTTCCAACCGGGCGGCGACCGCACCGAGGCGCCCCATCGCGTGGGCGACGCCGAGGCCGTCCATGTAGTCCCGGACGTGCACCAGCAGCCCGCCCCGGGCGCGCAGCACCAGCAGCCCCGGCAGGGCGAACTCCGCGCCGGTGGAGGCGACCGTGCCGATCACCAGCTGCTCCACGGTGAGCACCTCGGGGTCCGCCCCCGAATGGACGGCCACCTCCCGGACCTCCCGCGGCCGGGCGTCGCTCGCACCCCACGCGGCCCGGTACCCGGCCCGGACCTCCTCCCGCCCCCGGTAGCGCGCGGGCATCCCCGGGAACAGGAACGGGAACTCGTGCACCCCGTCCTCGGCGTACAGCCCGGCCAGCGCGTCCGCATCCAGGTCGAGCATCGCCCGCCGGTACCGGGCCAGTAGGTCGAGCGGGCCGGGTGTGACGGAATCGGACATGGCCTCAGGCCCCTTCGTCAGCGGACGGGGACGCCAGGATCCTTGTACGGCAACCCACTTGCCCCCGCGCGGATCACTCGATCACCCCACCCTACCCACCACTGAGCGGCGACTCCCCCGCCACCTGGCAGCCCACCCCGCTCCCCCGCCGCTCCAGCAGCCGCGCCGCCGTCGCACGGGCGGTGCCCGCCGGAGCCCCGACCTCCACCAGCGCCCGTGCCACCCGGTCCACCGCCCCGGCCGCCGACTCCGAGCCGTCCAGTGCGGGCAGCAGCAGGAGTAGCCGCTCGGCGGGGTGGTGCACGCCGTCGGCTGCCCGGTCGGGCGCGTCGGCGATGCGCTCCAGCTCCGGCCAGCCGAGCCCCGCCCCGGTGCGGTGCCCGTCGTCCTGAACGAGCAGCTCCGGCCGGGACGACCCGGGGCCGATCAGCAGGTAGTCGATCCCGGCATCGCCGTCCAGATTGCGGTAGACCACCGCCACCGCCCGCCCGCCGTCGAACGGGATCCGGAACACCGGCCACGCCCCGGCGTCGTACAGCCGCTCGGACATCGCGTCGGCATCGGCACCGTCCGCCCCGAACCACTCGGGCTCCGGCCACCCCTCCCCGGGCCCGGGCCACCCCAGCCCGACCAGGTGGCACCACCAGAACCCGGCACACCCCAGCAATGGCTCGCCCGCCACCAACGGGTCGCCCCCGCTTCCAGGGACCAGCACCTCGGTCACAGCGTTCACGGCGCCAGTCAACCAGCCCCCGCCGCAGGGGAAGTCGGCCGGGCCGACTTCCGGTGCCGGCCTACGCAGGCGAGCCACTCGGGCGACACGCGGGGATTGCGCCCGCTCCGGCGGGTGGGGAGTTTGGGCCTGGGGCGCCCCGGCCCCGATCACCCACTCCCCAGGAGTCATCGTGCGACGTCTCGCGACCGTGTTCGGCGCCCTCGCCACCGCAGGGGTCATGGCCCTCACCCTGCCCGACACCGCCTTCGCCGCCCGCGGCGAGCTCGTCTTCGCCCCCGGCGAGGTCATCAAGAACCCGAGCGGCTGCTACAACGCGCCGATCGTTCCGCTGATCCTGGAGAACAGGACCGACGGGCCCGCCCGCGTGTACGACGGCGCGAACTGCACCGGAAGGGTCATCGCGGTCGTTCCTCCCGGGGGCCACACGGCACAGGAGTTCGGTGCCAGCGTGCGCATCGACTGACGGCGGGCCCGGCCCGGTTTCACCCGCTGCACCGGGAGTCGGCCGGGCCGACTTCCCGTGCAGATGTGCGTCTAGCGCCGTTCGGGGAGGGCGAGGAAGGCGAGGCCGGCAGCGAGGACGGCGAGGCCGCACCAGGATGCTGCCGGGAGGCGCTCGCCCAGGGCTGCGACGCCGAGGACGGCGGCGACGGCGGGTTCGGCGAGGGTCAGGGTGGTGGCGGTCTGGGCCGGGGTGTGCCGCAGGCCGTGGCCGTAGAGCCGGTACGCCAGGAAGGTGGTGACCACTCCGAGGTGCAGCACGACGCCCGCGCCGCGCGCCGAGGCCAGCCAGTGGAGGTCGCCGAGCAGCAGCACCGGGAGCACCAGCACCGCCGCCCCGCCGAACATCGCCCCCATCACCCCGGCGGCCGGCCGGCCGCCCCCGATCAGCCGCCCGGCGATCAGCGAGTACACCGCGAACGAGAGTCCGGAGAGCGTCGCCAGCAGCACCCCGAGGAGGTCCACCGCCCGCCCGCCACCGGCGAGTTCGGGCCCTAGCACGAGCACCGCGCAGCCGAGCACGGCCAGCGCCGTGGCCCCGGCCCAGCGCCCGCCGGGCCGCCCCTGCCGGGTGAGCCATGCCAGCAGTCCGGTGAAGACCGGCGCGCTGCCGAGCGCGATCACCGTCGCCACCGCGACCCCGGCGCGGGGTACGGCCGGGTAGAAGGTCAGCGGGTACCCCGCCACGGCGACGGCCCCGGCCGCCAGCAGCCACCGTTCCCGCGTCCGGCAGCGGCGGGGCAGCGACCAGGCGGTGCGGTCGGTGAGGAACAGCAGCAGCCCGCCGAGCACCAGCGCGGCCGCGCCGATGCCGGTGGCCGGGGCGCCGGCGGGCGCCAGCGAGCTGGCCGTCCCGGTGGTGCCCCAGAGCAGGGCGGTGACGAGGATCGGCACCGGCCCGTCGATCGGGCGGGTGCGGCGGGGGGCGGGGGTCAGGCGGGCGCGCGCGGGCGCGGACAGGCGATTCGGCACAGTCGTGAACTTCCGTCGTCGAAGACCGTCAGAGGAAAGGTTTCGAGAACGGGCGCACGCCGCTGAGCCCCTGGGCGGGGCTGCGGGGATCAAGCCACCGGAGCGGGCGCCCGATCAGGCGCGGAGGGGTGGCAGCGCGACGCGCCAGTACGGGTTCACGCCCCCGATGCTAGCGGGGCCGAAACGGCACCGCACGGGAAGTCGGCCGGTCCGACTTCCCGTGCGGCAGCGGTGAGCGGTCAGAGGAGCTGGAAGGTCCACTCCTGCTGCCAGCCCGACTTACAGGTCCACACGCCGAGCTGCTTGAAGTCGGCGTCGTGGGCGAGGCAGTTGTCGTCGTCGATCTGGACCCGGTACTTCCCCCCACCGAGGCTCTTGAACTGCCACTTCTGGTTGGAGGTGTCACCCCACGCCTGCTGCTCGGCGACGTAGGTGTCGGGGTTCTCGGTGAGGTTGTACCCGCGGTCGTTGACGATCCGGTAGCGGTCCCCGCCCAGCGGCTTGATCGTCCACTTGGAGCCCTTGTACCCCAGGACCCCGGCCACGATCGGCGAACCCCAGCTGGCGGTCTCGGTGGGCGCCGACGCGCCCAGCCCGTTGGCGAGCTTGAGGAACAGCGGCCGCTCGGTCGGAACGCTGGCGCCACCGCCACCGCCACCGCCGGTGACACCGCCCGTGCCACCGCCGCCGGTGCCGGGGTCGGGCTTGGTCGGCGTGGTCCCGCCGCCGGAGTAGCCCTCCAGCACCCACTCCTGCTGCCAGCCCGACTTGCACGTCCACACACCGAGCTGCTTGAAGTCGGCGTCGTGGGCGAGGCAGTCGTCCTCGGAGATCCGGATCCGGTACTTGCCGTTGCCGACCGGGACGAGCTGCCACTTCTGCCGGTCGGCGTTGCTCCACGGCTGGAGCTCGGCCATGTAGTTGCTGTTCTCGGTGAGTTCCAGCCCGTACGAGCTGGTGATCCGGTAGCGGCCGCCGCCCACCGAGGTGATCTTCCACTTGGACTCGTTGCCGCCCCGGATGCCCGGGACGACCGACGCGCCGGCCGAACCGCCGACCGGAACGGCGCCCAGCCCGTTGTCGAGCTTGAGGATCACGTCGGCGCCGTTGGCGGGCGTGGTCGGGGTGGTGGTCGGCGGGGTGCCGCCCCAGGCCCAGTTCTGGTTGGGCGCGTCCCGCTTGTCCTCGGAGCCGCAGCCCCAGGCCACCACCGGGCTGCCGTTGCCGGTCTGCGAGTTGAAGTCGTCGATGCAGACGTCCTTGGAGCGGTCCTCCTGGTCCACCAGGTGCCGGAAGCCGCCACTGGCCGACATGTTCCAGCGCTGCCCCGGATTGTCCAGGCAGTCCCAGACCTGGAGCTTGTTCCCGGGCGAGGTGTTGTTGCCGGGCAGGTCCAGGCACTTGCCGTTGGCCGCCTGGAGCCGGTACCCGTTGTAGGTCCAGCGCTGCGCGTCGCCGCCGTTGCACTCCCACATCTGCACGGGGGTGCCGTTCGCGGTGCCGTTGCCGCTGACGTCCAGGCAGGCGTGGTGGTCGCGGCTGATGTCGGGGGTCAGGCTGCCGGTCCGGGTGCCGTAGCCCGAGCGCCCGGGGAAGTGGATGCTGCGGACGTCGCCGTCGCACTTGTAGGGCCGCGCGGTGCCCGACCGGCAGGTCCACGACTCCTTCTTGACGCTGTCGCCGTCCTGGCCGACGAACGCCCAGTTCATGAAGCCGCCGTCGGTCCGGTTCCGGAAGGTCGAGTCCCCCTGGAAGACCCAGATCCGGAACACGTCGTAGCCGGAGGGGTCCTTCTTGTCCTTGTCCAGGAAATGGTTGAGCTTGTACGTGGTGTCGAGCAGCACGCCCTTCATGTCGGCCTTGTACTCGCCCTTGAACCATTCGGTGTCGTACAGGTCGGTGCCCACCGTCTTGTACACCAGGACGTTGAACCCCGGGAACTTCTGGCTCAGCTTGGACGCGGTGCTCTGGGTGAACTCCGCGTTGTCCAGCTTGTTGTTGTTCGCGGCGGCGCGCATGCCCCGGATCATGTCGAAGGCCGAATTGATCAGCGCCGTCATGCAGTTGCCGCCGCCCACGGAGGCCGGGGTGCCGCAGGTCGTGTCCACGGGGGGCGCCGCCGACGCCGTCGGGGCCTGAACAGCGAGGCCGCCGGACACGGCGACTGCGGCGAGCCCACAGGCCAGGGCTCGTTTCAGGCGGGACAGGGATTGCACGTCAATTCCATCCTTCTTCTCGGTAAAGCTGGATGGTAGGGCCGGAAATCCCGCTGCAACGGCACTGTTGACGGCATTCATACGTCCCGAGCGAAAAGGCGTGAGGATTTTTACGCGCTACCCCGGAAGCACCGGACGGTTATCACGAATTGATGTCTTTCGGCGCCGCATGGGCGCCAACACTGTTGGGGCCTGCACAGGAAGTCGGCCCCGCCGACTTCCTGTGCAGGGCGCGGGCGGACGCCACGTCCGCCGCGAAGTCCTCATCCGGCCCGAGCCGCCGGAGAACGTCGTTGAGCGCGGCACCATTTCCCACAGGCCTCGGCCCGCTCACCGCGATGCGACGAGATCACCCGGGGCAGGGCCGGCGGGCGAGGGGAGGGCGAGTTCGAACCAGACGGTTTTGCCGATGTAACCCTTGCCACGCGGCTCGGCGCCCCAGGAGGTGGCGAGGGCGGCGACGAGTTCGAGGCCCCGGCCGGACTCGTCCTCGGGAGCGGCGTGCCGGGGCACGGGCAGCTTGGGGCTCGCGTCGGAAACCTCGACGCGGAGGAGGGTGGGGGTGGGGAGGAGCAGGCGGACACCGATCAGGCGGTCGCGCGGGCCGCGGGCGTGGTGGCACGCGTTGGTGACGAGTTCGCTGAGGAGGAGCAGGGCGGTCTCGGCGGACTCGACGTCGATCTCCCACTCGAAGGCCTGCCGAAGGAGCCGGATCCGGGCACGGCTCGCACTGCGGGGGTGGCGGGGGAGCGTCCACTCGACGGCGTCGGCGGGCTGAGTGATCATCAGAATCCTTGAGGGGATGGATTGCCGGGCGTCACTCGCAAGGGCTGAGTTCGGCCATTTCACCCCTCAAGAGTCGGGAGCCGGGCATACCCTCAGTAGTCACACCGTCGGTACAGCGTGAGAGTCGACCGCTGGATGACCAGGGGCGATGAGGGGGTTCGGGATGACCACGCCGAAGCAGAACCCGATGGCCTGGAAGTACTGCGGCGATCAGATCAAGCGGTGGCGGGAGCAAGCCGGGGTCACCCGCGAGCAGTTGTGCAAGGCCGCGAGCTACGACTACGAGAGCGTGCGGTCGATGGAGGCGGGGAGGCGGAAGCCCTCGCTCAAACTTCTCACCGTGGCAGACGAGTTGTGCAACGCACGGGGGATGCTGCTGGGGGCAACGGATTTCTTGAAGCCGGAGAAGTTTCCAACCTTCTCGCAGGACTTCATGAGATACGAGCCCGAGGCAACCGTCCTGAGCTCATACGAAAACCAGCTCGTCCCTGGGCTTCTCCAGACAGAGGCCACAGCCCGTGCGCTCCTCAATGCACATTGGCCTCCGCTGGACGATGACACGGTGGAGGAACGAGTAGCGGCTCGACTGGGGCGCCAAGAGATCCTCAACAAGCAGACGAAGTCGTTCAGCTTCGTCATTGAGGAGTTCGCCCTCATGCGCCAGGTCGGCACCGCACCAGAACACAAGGAACAGCTGGAACACCTCATCGACGCCGGCAAGCCCAGGAACATCGACGTTCAAGTCGTACCCGCCAAATGTGTCCACCCGGGAGTCAACGGCCCGTTCGTTCTACTGGAGACCGCTGACCATGAGCGGCTCGCCTACGAGGAGGGCCAGTCCATCGGAGTCCTGTATGCCGACCCAGAGAAGGTCAATCTGCTCTGG
Organism: Kitasatospora sp. NPDC059146; assembly: GCF_042786665.1. Lineage (NCBI taxonomy): Bacteria > Bacillati > Actinomycetota > Actinomycetes > Kitasatosporales > Streptomycetaceae > Kitasatospora > Kitasatospora sp. NPDC059146. The sequence continues at coordinate 23,226 of NZ_JBHZCY010000006.1, forward strand.
CAACGCCATGCGATGATCCTCCGGCATGCACTCACTCCCGAGGAGTCGGCATGCTTCATCAACAAGCTGGCGGAGGAGCTATGAGCACCAACCTGGTCTGGTCCAAGTCCAGTTACAGCGGAACCGAGGGCGGGAACTGCGTCGAGGTGGCCTCCTCCCCCTCCACCATTCACGTCCGGGACTCCAAGGACAAGACCGGCCCGGTCCTCACGTTCTCCCCCGCAGCGTGGTCCGCCTTCATCGCCGAAGCTCAAGCCGCCGACGCCGAGTGACCCTTTAGTCGAATGGGTGGGTAACCACCTTCCAACCACCCCTGCACGCAGCACATATGACTTATCGTCACGACTTCACCACCACCCGTCGCGCCGTGTAGCGTGCCCATAACGAGAACAACCCCCGACCGGTGCTACCAACACCGAACGGGGGTCTGACCACCCCGATCGAAGAGAGACTCGATCCTGTGGCTACCCATGACTCTACCGCCATGGCCTCCCCCGGATACGGCAAGCAGTCCGCCCCGGGGGAACTCCCCCGGGCCGCCGACGACTTCGGCCACCTCCCGGCCCGCGAGGCGTACCTCGCCTCGTTCGTCGACCACCTCCCCGACGGTGCCGCGATGGACGTCAAGACCCTCGCCGCCATCAACCCCCTCTTCGGGCAGATGGCCGTCCGCACGGCCCTCAACAACCTCTCCACCGCAGGTCACCTGCGTCGCGTCCGCGAGCGCGTGAACGCCGACCGTCCGCAGTGGGTGTTCCGCACCTACTTCTCCCGGACGCCCCGCTCCGACGCCTGGTGGAACCACTTCATCTCCACCGGGGAGGAACTCCAGGCCCCGGAGGCGTCAACGGATTCGGCGCCCGATCCCCCGGAAGAGCGACGCGCCGTCGTCTCGCCCGCTTACGCCGCCCTCGCCGGCCTCGGCCTCACGGACGCCCGCCTCCCGCTCTCCGCCGCCGACTGCGCGGCCCTCGAACCGCTCGCCGCCGAGTGGTTCGCCCGGGGCGCCACCCCGGCCCTCTTCACGGCCGCCCTCACCGCAGGCCTCCCGCCGGACGGCATCCACAGCCCGGTGGCCTTCACCCGCCGCCGCCTGCTCGACAAGCTGCCCCCGGAACGCCCGCTCCCCCAACAGCAGGCCGCCCGCATCGCCGAGTGCACCGACTGCCGCACCCCGTGCCGCCCGCACGCCCTCCTCGGCGGCCTCTGCCGCACCTGCCGCGGCACCCCCACGGCCCCGCCGCCGTCGCACCGGCACCTCTCCCCGGCCGCCGTCCGCGCACATGCCGCACGTGTCCGCCGAGCGGTGATCACATCAGCGCGATCGTGAATATTCACAGGCCGGAGCGTGAACCTATGCAAAATCCCAAGGTGAAGTAGGTTACAAACCTTGCAATCCAAGACGCCCGGTTTGCCCACATGCTGAGATCCGTGCGATAGTCAAGACATCGAGAACTTCGGCGGGCCCGACCTGGCACTGCCGACACCCATCGCGCGACACGCACCCCCTTGGCCGCGCGATGACCTGCACGGGCCCCCACCGCCGACCACGGCGAATCCGGGGGCCCTGCGCGTATCCGGACCCTGACGCCCGGGCCCGGAAACCAGGACCCGGAAGCCCGCCCCTCAGCCCCGCTCCCGGACCTTCAACTCGAACCAGACGCCCTTGCCTCGCGGCAGCAGGTCCGCACCCCACCGGTCCGCCAGGTCGTCGACGATCTTCAAGCCGCGCCCGCGCTCGTTCACCGGCCGGGGCTCGGCGAGGATCATGCAGGGCAACGCCCTCGACGAATCGCGGACCTCGATCCGCAGCCACCCGGGCTTGCGGCTGACGTGCAGCCCGATGGTGCGCCCGGCGGCGTGCCGCACCGCGTTGGCCACCAGCTCGCTGGTGAGCAACTCACCGGCCTCCAGGTGCTGGTGGAGCTCCCAGGACTCCAGGACGTTCAGGACCAGCCGACGGGCCACCGGGCCCGACTCCGGCCGGGACGGCAGCCGCACCTCGTTGGGCGCGGACTGGTCGCACAGTCTGCCGGAGTACATCTCCTGCAGCTCCTCGGAGCTGAGCCGCTCCAGCGCCGCGAGCGCACCCTGGACGTCGATCCACGACGCCTCCGCGACCCTGCCGGCCACGGGAACCGATGACTGATCTGCTTCGCCCCAACCCGCCATGCCGTCCATCATTGCGGAACGCAAGCGGCCGCGTACGGACAATGAGCAAACGATCTCGCCCGAGTCGGCATATGCCTCCAGCAACCCGGCCCCGGAAAAGCGTCGACCCGGGCCGACCGAAGTCAAGCCCGGGTTGACGTCTCACCGCAGCGACCTGCTGGTTACCACTTGCTCCACGGCAGGTTCCAGCCGCTCAGCCCGTTCGCCGGGTCGAGCGTCTCCTTCTTGATGGAGTTCTTCACGGTGACGACGTCCCCGACCAGCGTGTCCGCGTAGAACTTGCCCATCGAGGTGGAGTCCCCGCCGCCCTTGACGTCGCGCAGGCCCACGCAGCCGTGGCTGACGTTGTCCTCGCCGAAGGCGGAGCCGCTCCAGTAGTTGCCGTGCACGTACGTCCCGCTGGTGGTCAGCCGCATCGAGTGCGGCACCTGGAGGTCGTAGGACGCGCCGGTCATCCCGGGCAGGGTGCTGGACTGCATCCGCACCGTGCCCTCCTTGGACATGACCACCATCGTGCCGTTCCAGGTGGGGTGTTCGTCCGAGCCGGAGGTGATGTCGATGGAGTTCGACTGGCCGTCCCGGACCACCGTCATCGTGTGGGCGGCGGCGTCAACCGTCGAGACCTGGGATCGCCCGATCGTGAAGGGCTCGTCCCGGTCGCTGCCGTACACCCCGGGGGCGATCTCCACGCTCTTGAGGCGGTAGTGCACCGTCACCTTGGTGCCCGGCTTCCAGTACTCCTCCGGACGGAAGTCCACCCGGCGGTCGTCGAACCAGTGGCCCTTGACCTTGGTGCCGTCGCTGGCCTCGAAGGTGATGCCGTTCAGGACGGCGTCCTTGTTCTTGACGTCCTTGCTGAAGTCCACCGAGACGATCATGCCGACGCCGTACATCGCGTTGTCGTCCACGTTGTCGGAGGCCTTGGCGAGCGCCGCCGGGGTCAGCGTGGTGAAGCTGCTGTCCGCCTCGGCGACCGCGCCGTTGGCGTCCGCCGCCATCGCGCTGACCTGGTAGGCGGTGCCCACCGAGAGCCCGGCGGACGGGGTCCAGCTGGCGCCGTCCGCGGCGATCGTGCCGGGGACCTCCTTGCCGGCCTTGTCGCTCACCTTGACGGTGGTCAGCTTGCCGCCCGTCGCACCGATCTTGAGCGTGCCCGGCGCCACGTCCACCGCGCCGTTCTTCGGCTCGATGCTCACCGCGGCCGTGGACACCTTCGGCGCCGAACTGCCGGGCGCCGAGGCGGACGCCGAGGCCCCGGCACCGGCCCCCAGATCGGCCTTGGCGGCGCCGCTCCCGCTGCCGCCCCCGTTGCCGCCGCCACAGGCCGCGGTCAACGTCATCGCCCCGCCGACCAAACCGACGGCCACCACTCTGCGTATCGACCTCATCGCCGATTCCCTCCCTTGCTCCCCGCGGTCACGACGGACCCGCCCCATAGATGTGCCGGGCCACCGGAAAGGTTGCGCCGTTCGAGGGGCTTTCTGCCCCGAAAACCGAGCGGCCCGACCACCCCAACGGGTGAGTCCGGGCCGCTCGTACAGAAATCCGACCGGGCCTACCAGTTGGCCCAGGCGATGTTCCAGCCGCCCAGCCCGTTGGAGGGCGAGACGGTCTTCTCCTTGCTGTTCACGACCTTCACGACGTCGCCGACCATCGAGTCGTTGTAGAACTTGCCGGCCACCGAGGAGTCGCTGCCGCCCTGCACGTCCTGCATCGAGATACAGCCGTGGCTCCCGTTGAGGTTGCCGAACGGCATGCCCTTGTACCAGTAGTTGCCGTGCACGAAGGTGCCGGAGGTGGTCAGCCGGATCGCGTGCGGCACGTCCTTGATGTCGTACTCGCCGCCCAGGCCGACGGTGCGCGAGTCCATGTGGGTGATGCCCTCCTTGGCCATCACCACCATCGTCCCGCTCCAGGACGGCGTCGCGTCCGCGCCCATGGTGACCGGCAGGGTGGTGCTCTTGCCGTCCCGCTCGACCGTCATCTTGTGGGACTTGGCGTCGGCGGTGGAGACCATCGAGCGGCCGATGTTGAACGGCTCGTCCTTGTCCACGTCGCCGTAGACGCCCGGCGCGATCTCGACGCTCTTCAACCGGTACTTGATGGTCACCTTGGTGCCCGGCTTCCAGTAGTCCTCCGGGCGGAAGTCCACCCGGCGACTGTCGAACCAGTGGCCCTTGACCTTGGTGCCGTCGCTGGCCTCGAAGGTGATGCCGTTCAGGACGGCGTCCTTGTTCTTGACGTCCTTGTTGAAGCTCACCGAGACGATCATGCCGACGCCGTAGGTGCCGCCGTCGGCGATGTTGTCGTTGACGGAGGCCTTCTTCTCCGGCGTCAGCGTGGTGAACGAGGTCGTCGACGCGGCCACCAGCCCGGCGTCGTCCTTCGCCTGCGCGTTCACCTTGTACGCCATGCCGACGGCGAGCGCCGCCGCGGGCTTCCAGCCGGCGCCGTCCGGGGCGATCGCGCCCTCGACCGGCTTGCCGTTCTTGTCGGTCACCTCGACCGCGGTCAACTTGCCGTTGGAGACCGAGACCTGGAGCGCGTTCGGCGCGACGTCCTCGGCACCGTCCTTCGCCGACACCGAGAGCACCGCCGCCGAGGTCTTCGGCGTGGCCGCACCGCCGCCGCCGGGGGCGGCCGTCCCGCCGGCGTCCGCCGGGGCCGCCGCCGTCGCGTCACCCGAGGTGGCGCCCTTGTCGTCGTTGCACGCCGCGGTGAGCAGCAGCACGCTCCCCATGACCAGTGCCATCGCGCCCCTGCGCCGGTAGCGCCCACCGGTGCGTATCGCAGCGCCGGCCGTGTTCCCCGTCTTCACGGAATCTCCCCTCCAGGTATTCACTCACTTGACGCGATGGGCGCCCGGAAGAGTTGCACCGGGTCCCGATCTTTCGCATCGGGCCCGACGCGTCGGAGCAGGATAACCGTGCGGTCCGAGCGGATCCCGGGGAGGTGGCTGGGGGGAGGTGGCTACCGCAGCGCGCTGCCCGCCACCCACTGGTCCCACGGCACGTTCCAGCCGTTCAGCCCGTTCGACGGCGGCACGAAGTCCCCGGCCGAGGCCCGCACCTCGATCACGTCGCCCGGGACGGTGTGCTCGAACAGCCACCCCGCCGGGGTGTCCTTGCCGGCGCCCCCCTTGGCGTCCGCCAGCCCGATGCAGCCGTGGCTGGTGTTCGCGGTGCCGAACACCCCTTGGTCCGCCCAGTAGTTGCCGTGCAGGAAGGTACCGGAGGTGGTCAGCCGCATCGCGTGCGGGACGTCCTTGATGTCGTACTCGTCGCCCATCCCGACGGTCTGCGAGTTCATCCGGGTCAGCTTGTACTTCTCCGACACCACCATCACCCCCCGGTAGGTGGAGTGCTCGGGGCTGCCCCCGGAGACCTTGAGCACCCGCACCACCTTGCCGCCCGGCCCGGACCGGACCGTCAGGGTGTGCGCGTCCAGGTCCACCGTGGACACCTGGGCCCGGCCCACCGTGAAGCGCAGGTCCCGGTTCTGGCTGCCGAACGCCCCCGGCGCCCCCTGCACGTCCTTGAGCCGCAGCGCCACCGTCACCTTGGTTCCGGCCGCCCAGTACTGCTGCGGGCGGACGTCCAGGCGCTGGTTGCCGAACCAGTGCGCCGCCACCGGCACCGGCGGGTCCGCGGTGACCTGCACGGCCCGCTCCACCGCCGCCCGGTCGGCGATCGGCCTGCTGAACCGCAGCGAGACCGGCATCCCGACCCCGACCGTGGACCCGTCCTCCGGCGTGAAGAACGCCACGAAGGTGTGCGCCCGGGCCGCCGTGGAGAACTCCGAGTGCTGGGCCGCCCGCTGGCCCTGGTCGTCCTCCGCGACCGCGTCCAGGGTGAAGGCCGTCCCCAGCGGCAGCGCCCCCTCCGGCGCCCAGCTGGCACCGTCCGCGCCGATCGCCCCCGGCAGCTCGACCCCCTTCGCGTCGGCCAGCCGCACCGACACCAGCCGCCCCTGCGTCACGCCCACCCGCACCGGCCCCTCCGGCGGCACGTCCTGCGCCCCGTCCGCGGGCACCGCCGCCAGCACCGCCCGCGACGGCGGCGGAGGCGGCGTGGGCGCCCCGGCCCCCACCGCGTCCCCCGCCGGCGCCCCGGCCGACCCGCCGCAGCCGCTGACCACGGCCAGACAGCACACCGCCGCCGCCACCCGGCGCGCCCACACCCCACCTCGGCGCCGCATCCCGGGGCCTCCCACTGCTCGGGTCCGACGCCTGGAACACCGGACTCCGGGAACAACGACCCCGAACCACCCCGGGACACGCGCCCACCACCCGCACCACCCCATCCCCACCGACCACCCCCACCCCCCGACCGGGGCGAGCGGGACACGCTGCGGGAGGGGACGGTGGAAGGGGTGGGTGCGGAGAGGGGCGTAAACGGGAAAGAGAAGGTGAACGGGGCCCGGGACCCCCCGTTCAGGGAGGGCACGACCATGACCTCAGGCCAGGACCTGGAAGCCGAGGAGGCCGGGGTACGGCCGGGCAGCTGGCAGCCCCTGGGCGCCCGCTTCCGGACGGACCGGCCGGGCGGCCCCGGCACCAACTTCGCCCTCTGGGCGGCCGGTGCCGAGGCCGTCGACCTGTGCCTGTTCGACGAGGACGGCCGGGAGCACCGCCACCGCCTCACCGAGCAGGACCTCCAGGTCTGGCACGCCTTCCTCCCCGGCGTCCGCCCCGGCACCCGCTACGGCTTCCGGGTGCACGGCCGCTGGGACCCGTGGACGGGCGCCCGCTGGAACCCCGCGAAGCTGCTGCTCGACCCGTACGCCCGCGCCGTCGACGGCTGCTACACCTCCCACGACGCCGCGTGCTCCGCCGTCCGCAACTGGCCGGAGGCCGACGTCGCCGACACCGTCCGGGACAACCGCGACTCCGCCCCGTACGTGCCCAGATCCGTGGTCGTCCACGACGACGACGACTGGTACGACGACCACCGCCCGAAGACCCCCTGGGCCGAGACCGTCCTCTACGAGCTGCACGTCCGCGGCTTCACCATGCGCCACCCCGACATCCCCCCGCACCTGCGCGGCACCTACGCCGGCCTGGCCCACCCGGCCGCCCTCGCCCACCTCACCCGCCTCGGGGTGACGGCCGTCGAGCTGCTGCCGGTGCACCAGTACGCCAGCGAGGACCACCTCCAGTCCCGCGGCCTGGTCAACTACTGGGGCTACAACACCGTCGGCTACTTCGCCCCGCACGCCGGCTACTCCGCCTCGGGCTCACGCGGCGGCCAGGTCGGCGAGTTCAAGCGGATGGTCCGCGCCCTGCACGCCGCCGGGATCGAGGTGATCCTGGACGTGGTGTTCAACCACACCGCCGAGGGCGCCGAGCTGGGGCCCGCCCTCTCCCTGCGCGGCATCGACAACGCCGGCTACTACCGGCTGGCCCCGCACCGCCCGCGCGGCTACGCCGACTACACCGGCTGCGGCAACACCCTGGACACCCGCCGCCCGCAGGTGATCCGGCTGATCACCGACTCGCTGCGCTACTGGGTCTCCGAGATGGGCGTGGACGGCTTCCGCTTCGACCTCGCGGCCGCCCTGGCCCGGGCGAGCGACGGCGTCGACATGGAGCACCCCTTCCTCGCCGCGATCGCCCAGGACCCCCTGCTGAGCCGGGTGAAGCTGATCGCCGAGCCGTGGGACGTCGGCCCGGGCGGCTACCAGGTCGGCGGCTTCCCCCCGCTGTGGGCCGAGTGGAACGACCGCTACCGCGACACCGTCCGGGACTTCTGGCGCGGCGCCCGCCCGGACGTGCGCGAGCTCGGCTACCGGCTGGCCGGCTCCTCCGACCTCTACCAGCGCGCCGGCCGCCGCCCGTACGCCTCCGTCAACTACGTGACGGCGCACGACGGTTTCACCCTGCGCGACCTGGTCTCCTACGACCGCAAGCACAACGAGGCCAACGGCGAGGCCAACCGGGACGGCACGGACGACAACCGCTCCTGGAACCACGGCACCGAGGGCGAGACCACCGACCCGGAGGTGAACGCCCTGCGGCTGCGCCAACTGCGCAACCTGACCGCCACGTTGCTGCTCTCCGCGGGCGTCCCGATGATCACCGCCGGGGACGAGCTGGGCCGCACCCAGGGCGGCAACAACAACGCCTACTGCCAGGACGGCGAGGTCAGTTGGCTGGACTGGTCGCTGCTGGAGCAGCCCGGCTGGCAGGAGCTGTGCGCACTGACCGGGCGGCTGGTCCGGCTGCGCCGGGCCCACCCGGTGCTGCGCCGGCGGGCGTTCTTCTCCGGCCGGGCCGCCACCCCCGGCGGACAGCCGGACCTCGCCTGGTTCACCCCGCTGGGCAAGGAGATGACCGAGGCCGACTGGTTCGGCCCCACGGCCTGCCTCGGCATGCTGCTCTCCGGCGCCGCGCTGCCCGAACGGGACGACACCGGGCTCCCGCTGGCCGACGACAGCTTCCTGCTGCTGCTCAACTCCGGCCCCGAACCGGTGGCGTTCACCCTGCCCGGCGAACCCTGGGCGGAGCCGGAGGCCGCCTACGAGACGGTGCTGGACACGGCCGCCGCGGGCACCGGCGAGGCCCGGCCGCGGGGCGCGGTGGTACTGGGCGGGCGCTCGCTGCAACTGCTGCGCGCACCCGCCCGCGACGCCCTGGTCAGTTGAAGGGGTGGCTGACCTCGACGTTCTCCAGGACGCCGAGCGCGTCCGGCACCAGCACCGCCGCCGAGAAGTAGGCGCTGACCAGGTAGGAGGAGAGCGCCTGCTCGTTGATGCCCATGAAGCGGACGTTCAGGCCGGGCTCGACCTCGTCCGGGATGCCGACCTGGGTGAGGCCGACCACGCCCTGGTCGTCCTCGCCGACGCGCAGCGCGAGGAAGGAGGTGGTCCGGTCGGCCGCCACCGGGATCTTGTCGCAGGTGAGGATCGGCACCCCGCGCCAGACCGGCCGCCGCTTGCCCAGGACGTCGACCGTGCCCGGGTCGATGCCGCGCTTGGTGCACTCCCGCTCGAAGGCGGCGATCGCCTTCGGGTGGGCGAACAGGAAGTCGGTGTCGCGGCGCATGGAGAGCAGCTCGTCCAGGTCGTCCGGGGTGGGCGCGCCCGAGTGGGTCTGGATCCGCTGGTCGAAGTCGGCGTTGTGGAGCAGGCCGAACTCCGGGTTGTTGATCATCTCGTACTCCTGCCGCTCGCGCAGGGCCTCGATGGTCAGCCGCAGCTGTTCCTCGGTCTGGTTCATCGGCTTGCTGTAGAGGTCGGCGACCCGGGTGTGCACCTTGAGCACGGTCTGCGCGACGCTCAACTCGTACTCGCGCGGCGCCAACTCGTAGTCCACGAAGGCGCCGGGCAGCTCGTACTCGCCCTGGTGGCCGGCCGAGAGGTCGATCTCCGCCTCGCCGTGGGCGTTCTGCGCCTGGGCGGCGTCGGCGGCGAAGCCCAACAGCTGCTCGCGCAGCGGCGCGGAGCGGTCGACCAGCTCCTGCAGCCCGGCCGCGTTCAACGCCATGGCGACGCCGGCGGTGCCCGCCCGCACGGTGTACGGCCAGCTGCCGCCGGGCTCGGTGATCACCTCGTCGCCGACGTGGTCGCCGTCCGCGAGGGTGCCGAGCACCGTCTCCTCGCCGTACTTGCCGGTGCCGATCCGGTCGACCTTGCCGTGGGCGATCAGGAACACCTCCTCGATCGGCGCCCCCTCCCGCACCAGGACGTCGCCCGGCGCGAAGTCCCGCTGCACGAAGCGGCGGGCCAGCTCGGCCAGCACCTCCTGGTCCTCGAACCCGCGCAACGCCGGCACCTCGGCCAGCGAGGGCGCGATCACCGTCACCGTGGAACCGGCCTTGGCGAAGCCCACCCGGCCGCGCCCGGGGGCGTAGCTGAGGCGACGGTTGACCCGGTACGTACCCGCGCTGACCTGCACCCACGGCAGCACCCTGAGCAGCCAGCGGGAGGTGATCTCCTGCATCTGCGGCTTCGACTTGGTGGTCGTCGCCAGGTTGCGGGCGGCCGTGGTGCTGAGGCTGAGCTGGGCCCTGACCTGCACGGTTGCCGATCCTGGGCCGGGGGTGGGCTCGGTGTCGACCGTCATGTCCACACACTCCTGTCACTCGCTTGCCAATGGGCATCCGTCAGGAGATGTAATCGGCCGTTCGGCAGGCGCCCGCAAGAGGCGCACGGCGCACTCCTCCCTGCACGAACGGCTCCGCACTCCCCTCAGCACGCCCTCGCCTCACCCGTTCGGGTGGCCGGTTCTCGGCGGCCTTCACCGACAGGGGCGAAAAACCGGATGAGAAATGACGGGCACTCTGCCTACCCTCACCGCGATGGCCGAGAACCGACAAGACTCCGACCGCACGACCGGGCGACGCCGCTCCACGGTCCGCTCACTGCTGCGCCTGTGGCCCTACGCCCGGGCCGTCCGCGGCCGGCTCCTGGTCTCGGTGTCGGCCGCCACCCTCGCCATGCTGAGCACCCTGGCCGTCCCGGTGGTGCTCGGCCGGATCGTCGACGGCCCGCTCGCCCGGCACGACCTCGACGCGCTGTGGCCGCCGATCGGCCTGCTGCTGCTCCTCGGACTGGTCGAGGCCGCCCTGTTCTACACCCGCCGGGTGGTGCTGTCCCGCCCGCTGGGCCGGCTGGAGGCGGCCATGCGCGCCGACCTCTACGCCAAGCTCCAGCGGCTGCCGGTCTCCTTCCACGACCGCTGGGGCTCCGGCCAGATGCTTTCCCGGGCCACCACCGACATGAACGCCATGCGGCTCTTCCTGGCCTTCCCGCTGGTGTTCCTGGTCGTCAACTCGGTGACCTTCCTGGCCGGCACGGTGCTGATGTTCGCCCAGGACTGGCGGCTCGCCGTGATCATCCTGCTGCCCGCCGCGCCGCTGCTGGTGCTCACCCGGCGCTTCGAGTCCGAGTACTCCGTCACCGCCCGGCTCGCCCAGGACCAGAACGGCGACCTCGCCACCGTGGTCGAGGAGTCGGTGCTCGGCATCCGCATCCTCAAGGCCTTCGGCCGGCACCGCGCGATGGCCGAGCACTTCCGCGCCCAGTCCCACCGGCTGCGCCGCACCGAACTGAGCAAGGCGCACCAGCTCGCCAACCTGTGGGCGGTCATCGTCGGCCTGCCGGAGATCGCGCTGGGCTGCGCCCTGGCCGTCGGCGCCTACCTGGTCGCCCACGACGAGCTGAGCGCCGGCACCCTGGTCGCCTTCCTCTCCACCGCGCTCGCGCTGCGCTGGCCGGTCGAGTCGCTCGGCTGGCTGCTCGCCTACGCCAACGAGGCCGCCACCGCCACCGACCGGTTCTTCGAGGTCATCGACGAGCCCGAACCCGCCGAGCCCGCCGACCCGGCCACCGCGACCGCCGCCCCCGGCCCGCCGGGCACCCCCGGCACCCCGGGCACCCGGGACGGCATCCGCTTCACCGGCGTCCGCTTCCGCTACCCCGACGCCCCCGACGACACCCCCGACCTGCTGGCCGGCATCGACCTGCACGTCCGCAGCGGCGAGACGATGGCCCTGGTCGGCGCCACCGGCAGCGGCAAGACCACGCTCACCGCCCTGCTCCCCCGGCTGTACGAGGCCACCGGCGGCCGGATCACCCTGGACGGCCGGGACATCGCCGAGCTGCCCCGGCAGGAGCTGCGCGAGCTCGTCGCGGTCGCCTTCGAGGAGCCCACCCTGTTCTCCGCCACCGTCCGGGAGAACGTCCTGATGGGCGCCCCCGGCGCGGACGACCGGCAGCTGGCCTCCGCCCTGGCCACCGCCCAGGCCGGCTTCGTCGAGAAGCTCCCGGCCGGGGTGGGGACCGAGGTCGGCGAGCAGGGCCTGAGCCTGTCCGGCGGCCAGCGCCAGCGCCTCGCGCTGGCCCGCGCCGTGGTCGGCGACCCGCCCTTCCTGGTGCTGGACGACCCGCTCTCCGCGCTCGACGTGCACACCGAGGCCCTGGTCGAACGGGCACTGCGCGAGGTGCTCGGCTCCACCACCGCCCTGGTGGTCGCCCACCGCCCCAGCACGGTGCTGCTCGCCGACCGGGTCGCGGTGCTCGCCGACGGCCGGATCGAAGCCGTCGGCACCCACCAGGAACTGCTCCGGGACTGCCCCCGCTACCGCGAACTGATGTCGGGCGAGGCCGCCCCGGTGCCCGAGGGCCCGTTCGTCCTTGAGGAGGGCTCCACCCGATGACCACCACCGTCGAACCCGCCGGGCCCGCCGCGGCCGACCGGAGCGACCAGACCGACCCGACCGTCCCGGCCGAGGAGGAGCTGCCCGCGCCCCCGGCGGACGAGGAGGACATCCCCGTCCCGCCCGGCGCGCCCCGGGCACTGCTGCGCTCGCTGCTCGCCCCGCACCGGGCCCGGATCACCGTCGCCATGGTGGTGATCCTGGTCCAGCAGGCCGCCCTGCAGTCCGGCCCGCTGCTGGTCGCGGTGGCGATGGACCGCGGCATCCCGGCGCTGCGCGCGCACGACTCCGGCCCGCTGGTCGCGGTGGTGGCCGGCTACCTCTTCTGCGCCCTGCTCAGCCCGCTGCTGCAGTGGGTGTTCATCAAGATCAGCGCCCGGGTGAACCAGGACGTCCTGCTGGACCTGCGCGGCCGGATCTTCCGGCACGCCCAGCGGCTCAGCCTGGACTTCCACGAGCGCTACACCTCGGGCCGGATCATCTCCCGGGCCACCAGCGACATCGACGCGCTGCGCGAACTGCTCTCCGAGGGCCTCCAGGAGCTGCTGACGGTCTTCCTGTCGGTCTGCTACATCTCGGTGCTGCTGGTGGTGCTGGACTGGCGGCTGGGCCTGGCCTCGCTGGCGGCCTTCCTGCCGCTGGCCCTGGTCGCCCACTCCTTCCGCACCCGCTCGCGCCGGGTCTACCGCCGCTCGCGGACGGCCGCCGCCTCGATGATCGTGCGCTTCACCGAGACCATGAACGGCATCCGCCCGGTGCAGGCCTTCCGCCGCGAGAAGGCCAACGACGCCGCCTTCGGTGTGGTCAACCGCCAGGCCTCGGCGGCCAACGCGGAGGGCTTCATGGAGCTCGCCCGGTACGTCGGCCTCTCCCGCGCCACCGCCAACGTCTGGTTCACCGGCATCGTGCTGATGGGCGCCTACCTGGTCGCCGACGACGCGCTGGAGCTGGGCGTGCTGACCGCCTTCGCGCTCTACCTGCGCCGCCTGTTCGACCCGATCGACCAGCTGGCGATGTTCCTGAACAGCTACCAGGCCGCCGCCGCGGCCCTGGAGAAGATCGCCGGCCTGCTCGCCCACGAGCCGACCGTCGCCGAGCCGGCCGAGCCGGTCGAACTGCCGCCCCCGCCCCGAGCCGAAGGGCGCGCCGGTGCCGAAAGCGATGAGCGACAAGCGACCGACGAAGGAGGGAGTGCCGGAGCGAAGAACGTCGGCACCGGGTCGGAGCGCCCGGAGGCGAGCGGGCGAGTCACAGCCAAGGGACGAACGGTCTCCTTCGAGGGGACGCGCTTCGCCTACCGCACCGGCAAGGAGGTGCTGCCGCCCTTCGACCTGCTGATCCCGGCCGGGCAGACGGTCGCGGTGGTCGGGGCGACCGGCGCCGGCAAGTCGACGGTCGCCAAGCTGCTGGCCCGCTTCTACGACCCGACGGACGGCCGGATCCGGCTGGACGGCGTGGACCTGCGCGACCTCGCCACCCCGGAGCTGCGGCGCGGGGTGGTGATGGTGACCCAGGAGTCCTTCCTGTTCTCCGGCACCGTCGCCGAGAACATCGCGATCGGCCGCCCCGGCGCCACCCGCGCCGAGGTCGAGCAGGCCGCCCGGGAGATCGGCGCGTACGGGTTCATCGCCGCGCTCCCGGACGGCTTCGACACCGACGTGCGCAAGCGCGGCGGCCGGATCTCCGCCGGGCAGCGCCAGTTGGTCGCCTTCGCCCGCGCCCTGCTGGCCGACCCGGCCGTGCTGATCCTCGACGAGGCGACCAGTTCCCTGGACGTGCCGGGCGAGCAGGCCGTGCAGCGGGCGATGCGCACGGTGCTGGCCGGCCGCACGGCGGTGATCATCGCCCACCGGCTCTCCACCGTGGAGATCGCCGACCGGGTGCTGGTGATGGACCAGGGGCGGATCGTCGAGGACGGCTCGCCGCGGCAGCTGATCGAGGGGGAGGGCCGTTTCGCCACCCTGCATCGTGCCTGGCGGGACAGTCTGGTGTAAGAAAGGCCCTGGCCGCAGGGCCCCACAGTTGTGCCCGTCCGGGTGCGCCGTCACGCACCCGGGCGGGCCGCTCCATGTCCGGGCCCCGCGGGCCCCGGCCGCGTCAGTTCACCGTCACCACGTAGTCGGTGTGCCAGTCCGGCGAGGGGCGGTCCTCCACCGCGGCCACCACGTCCAGCGTGCCGCCCGGCAGCACCTGCCCGGCGACGGCCGAGGAGTCGATCACCACGGCCGGGTCGATGAAGACCGCGTCCTGGAACCGCGGCCCGCTCGCGTAGTGACAGGTCAGCGTGCGCGGCCCGGTGGCGGTGCAGCCGTACGGGGGCGTGCCGGTCAGCGTGGTGTGCTCGGGCACGGTGACCGCCAGGTCGATCGGGTGCCGCGAGTACGAGGGGCCGGCGTTGTACACCCACAGCGGCAGGTCGATCGTCGCCCCGGGCCTGCCGGTGAGGTCACCGGGCTGCGGGACGGGGTGCCCGGCCTGCCAGGCCGAGGAGGCGCCCACCATGAAGTGGGCCCTGGTGTCGGCGGTGGTCAGGCTGTACGCGGTGGTGTGGCCGGACTGGTCCGGGTCACCCGGGTAGAAGGCCTGGACGTCGCCGTCGATGGTGAGGAAGGGCTCGGTGATCGGCGCGACGTACAGCGCCAGCCGCTCGACCGAGGCCGCCCCCGGTGCCAGCCCGGCCGGGATCGTGTACGAGCTGCCGGTGCCGAAGTAGGTCAGGGTGACGGCCGGGTCGGCCGACCGGACCACGCCCGGCGCGGGGAGGTGCACCACCACCAGGGTGTCGTCGGTGGTGGCGGCCGGCCCCTGGTTGGTGACCTTCACCTCCAGCATCCCGGTCCCGCCCGGGACCACCGGGTCCTGCGGCGGGCAGACCTCCAGGGACAGCCGCGCGGTCGCCGGTGGCGCCGGGAGGGGGGCGGTGGCGGCCTGGGCCGGCCACGCCACGAGGAGCACGGAGAGCGCGGCCAGGGCGGCGGCGCGCAGGGTTCGCATCATGGCCTTCACGCTCCCCCCGCCCGTCACCCGGGGCAAGCGGGTGGCTGCCGTCCGTAGCAACGGCGGACGGCAGCCACCCGGTCCGGGGCCTCAGCGCAGCAGCCCGGCGTCCATCCCCGTCGACTCGGCCGGGAGGGCGACCAGCCCCAACTCGGCCGGCGACGCCAGCCGGGGGTGCGCGGGCAGCACCCGCACGGTGTACCCGAACGGGCCGGTGCGGCCGAGCTCCAGCGCGCCCTCGTAACGGGTGCGGCCGTCCAGGTCTGGCCCGCCGACCGGCTTGAGGGCGAGCACCTCGGCGTCCGAGATGCCGTCCGTCTCGTCGACCCGGCCGGAGACCGCCTGCACCTCGACGTCGCCCGGCTCCAGCGCGCCGAGCGCGACCTGCACCCGCAGCGCCAGCGAGCTGCCCAGCTCCTGGGCCTCGGCCGGACAGTCCGCCTCGACGTGCTCGACCCGCACGCCCGGCCAGCCCTCCCGGACCTTCGCCTTCCAGCCGGCCAGCTCCCGGGCACAGGCGTGGTCGCGGACCGCCAGCTCGCGCTGGGCCAGCGCCGCCGGGGTGTACAGCCGCTCGACGTACTCGCGGACCATCCGCCCGGCCAGCACCTTGGGGCCGAGGGTGACCAGGGTGTGCCGGACCATGGCGATCCAGCGGTGCGGCAGCCCGTCGGAGCCCCGGTCGTAGAACCGGCCGGCGACCTGCTCCTCGATCAGGTCGTACAGCGCGGCGGCCTCGATGTCGTCGCGCCGCTCGGCCTCGCTGCTCTCCGGGTAGAGCACGCCGGCGTCCTCGTCGGCGGTGGGGATCGCCCAGCCGTTCTGGCCGTCGTACCACTCGTCCCACCAGCCGTCCAGGACGGACAGGTTGAGGCAGCCGTTGAGCGCGGCCTTCATCCCGGAGGTGCCGCAGGCCTCCAGCGGCCGCAGCGGGTTGTTCAGCCAGACGTCGCAGCCCGGGTAGAGGTGCTGGGCCATCGCCATGTCGTAGTCCGGCAGGAAGACGATCCGGTGGCGCACCGTCGGGTCGTCGGCGAAGGCGACCATCTGCTGGATCAGCCGTTTGCCCCCGTCGTCGGCCGGGTGGGCCTTTCCGGCGACCACGATCTGCACCGGCCGGGTGGGGTGCAGCAGCAGGGCGCGCAGCCGGACCGGGTCGCGCAGCATCAGGGTGAGCCGCTTGTACGAGGGCACCCGGCGGGCGAAGCCGATGGTGAGCACGTCGGGGTCGAGCACCGAGGAGACCCAGCCGAGCTCGGCCTCGCCGGCCCCGCGCTGGCGCCAGGAGGCGCGCAGCCGGCGGCGGGCCTCGTCCACCAGCTGGGCGCGCAGGCTGCGGCGCAGGTCCCAGATCTCGGTGTTGCCGATCCGCTCCAGGCCGGTCCAGCGCTGGGTCTCGCCGGTGGTCATCGCCTCCTCGGCGCGTTCGGCGCCGATCTCGGCGGCGCCCAGGCGGACCACGGCCGGGTCGATCCAGGTGGCGGCGTGCACCCCGTTGGTGACCGAGGTGATCGGCACCTCGGCGGGGTCGAAGCCGGGCCAGAGGCCGTTGAACATCGAGCGGCTGACCTCGCCGTGCAGGGTGGAGACCCCGTTGGCGCGCTGGGCGAGCCGCAGGCCCATGGCGGCCATGTTGAAGAGCTTCGGGTCCCCGCCGGCCCAGGTCTCGGCGCCGAGCGCGAGCACCGGCTCGACCGGGACGCCGGGCAGCGCGGCGTCGCCGTCGAAGTGACGGGCGACCAGCTCCCGGTCGAAGCGGTCGATGCCGGCCGGGACGGGCGTGTGGGTGGTGAACAGGGTGCCGGCCCGGACGGACTCCAGGGCGGCGGCGAAGTCCAGCCCGGCCCCTGCGGCGACCAGTTCGCGGATCCGCTCGACGCCGAGGAAGCCGGCGTGGCCCTCGTTGGTGTGGAAGACCTCGGGGGCGGGGTGCCCGGTGAGCCGGCAGTAGGCCCGCACGGCCCGGACGCCGCCGATGCCGAGCAGCATCTCCTGGAGCAGCCGGTGTTCGCTGCCGCCGCCGTAGAGCCGGTCGGTGACGTCGCGCTCGGCGGGCGAGTTGGCCTCGATGTCGG
The DNA here is from genome assembly GCF_042786665.1 of Kitasatospora sp. NPDC059146. Lineage (NCBI taxonomy): Bacteria > Bacillati > Actinomycetota > Actinomycetes > Kitasatosporales > Streptomycetaceae > Kitasatospora > Kitasatospora sp. NPDC059146. The sequence continues at coordinate 40,627 of NZ_JBHZCY010000006.1, forward strand.
AGTCGAGCAGCAGCAGCGGGACCCGCCCGACCTGGGCCTTCCAGATGTGCGCGGCGAGGGTGCGGCCGCCGGGCAGGGCGAGGTCGACCCGGCAGGGGGTGCCGTCGGCCTCCCGGAACAGGCTGACGGCCAGTTCGTCCGGGTCCAGCAGGGGGTAGCGCTCCTGCTGCCAGCCGCTCCGGTCGAGGGACTGGCGGAAGTAGCCGTGCCGGTAGAACAGCCCCACGCCGATGATCGGGACGCCGAGGTCGCTGGCGGCCTTGAGGTGGTCGCCGGCCAGGATGCCGAGGCCACCGGAGTACTGGGGCAGCGCGGCGGCGATGCCGTACTCGGGCGAGAAGTAGGCGATGGCGGTGGGCGGCGGGGTGGCGCCGCCGTCCTGTTGGGCCTGGTACCAGCGCGGGCCGGTGAGGTACTCGCGCAGGTCGTCGGCGAGGTCGCCGAGTCTGCGCAGGAAGCGCCGGTCGGCGGCGAGCGCGGCCAGCCGGGCGGCCGGGACCTCCCCGAGCAGCCGCACCGGGTCCTCGCCGGTCGCGGCCCAGACCTCCGGGTCCACGGACCGGAAGAGGTCCCTGGTCTCGGGGTGCCAGGACCAGCGCAGGTTGAGGGCCAGCTCGTGCAACGGCTGGAGTTGTTCGGGCAGGACGGTGCGGACGGTGAATCTGCGGATTGCCTTCACAGCGGTGAAGCGTAGCCTCGACGCCCGGTCCGACTACGGGTCAAGTGGACTATTGGGCATCCGTTCGGGCTATTGATGAGATCGCATTCGGCGCATTGGTCTGCACGGGGGGCGCGCGAGGCGCACATTTCCGGTCGTCGCGCTACCAATGCGTGAACTCTGCGGAACAGATCCATTTCCGGCTGATCCACGGCCCCGGACAAATCCCGAAACTACTGTCGTACCGCTGCGAAAACCGTGTCGCCGGTGCGAGGATGGCCGAAGGTCGTTGATGCTGCGGGGACAACGACGACGGGTGGCGTCCCCCGTGGAGCAGCACGTCCGAATCCTTTTCGCGTTGATCCTTCCCCTTCTCCCTTAGCCCGTTCGGCGCTCGCCGCGCACCGGCGCGTGTCCTCGCGCACGGTCGGCTCGTTCACGGGTCGACCGGCCCGCCCGGGGGCGTGCCCGCGGAGGCGTGCGCCGGAACGCGCACCGGTTCCGGGGCGCCCCGCCACCGGTTCGGCGGGCGCCGGGCAGGTTGCCGGGGACAGCGGCGCGGGCAGGCTTCCGGTCGCACGTCCACCCCACCCAGCAGTCCTCCCGGTACTCCCCCCGGCCCACCCCCGGCCCGCGCGGGAGCTGCCGCTGATCTCGGGCAGGAGTTTGGCATGCACGGCGACACGCGGGACCAGTCCACACCGGTGGCCGACACCGTCGACGCAGCGGTCGCGGAATCCGCCGGACGGATGGATTCTGACACTCGGACAGACCCGGCGATGCCGTCGCCCCGGGTGTCCGGGGCGGTCCGTACCGAATCCTCCGCAGCACAGGCTCCCACGGCGCAGCCCTCCGCAGCGGCCCCCCAACCCGGGGCCGAGGAGGGCCCGGCGGCGGCACCGCGCAGGCGCACCACCACCACGCGCCGCAGCACCGCCACCGCGGGGGCCGGCTCCGGGGCCACCCCGCCGGAGCCCTCGGGAACCGCCGCGAGGACGCCCGCGCGCAAGGCCCCCGCCCGCAAGACCGCCACCAAGACCGCCACCAAGCCCTCCGCCCGCAAGACGACAGAGAGCGACACCGTGATCGGCCGCATCCCCGTCCTGGACGTCAGCCCCCAGATCGACGCCGGCCGCCGCCCGGCCAAGGCCGTCGTCGGCGAGACCTTCCCGGTCACCGCGACCGTCTTCCGCGAGGGCCACGACGCCGTCAACGCCAACGTGGTGCTGCGCGACCCGCGCGGGCGCAGCGGCCCGTGGACGCCGATGCGCGAGCTCGCCGAGGGCACCGACCGCTGGGGCGCGCACGTCACCCCGACGGGCCCGGGCCGCTGGTCGTACCTGGTGGAGGCGTGGAGCGACCCGGTCGCCACCTGGCGGAAGACCGCCGCGGTGAAGCTGCCGGCCGGGATCGACACCGCGCTGGTCCTGGAGGAGGGCGCCCGGCTGCTGGAGCAGGCCGCCGCCGGGGTGCCGAAGAAGGACGGCCGGGCGCACGTGCTGGCCGCCGCGGACGCGCTGCGCGACCCCGGCCTGCCGCCGCTGTCCCGACTGGCCGCCGCGCTCGCCCCCGAGGTGCTGGAGCTGCTGGCCCGCCACCCGCTGCGGGAGCTGCTCAGCGCCTCCCGCCCGCTGCCGCTCCAGGTGGACCGCGAGCGCGCGCTGTTCGGCTCCTGGTACGAGTTCTTCCCGCGCTCGGAGGGCGCGGTGGTGGACCCGAACGGGGTCGAGCCGCCGCGCTCCGGCACCCTGCGCACCGCCGCCGAACGGCTGCCGGCGGTCGCCGCGATGGACTTCGACGTGGTCTACCTGCCGCCGGTGCACCCGATCGGACGAGCCTTCCGCAAGGGCCCGGACAACACCCTGACGGCCGGTCCGCACGACGTCGGCTCGCCCTGGGCGATCGGCTCGCCGGAGGGCGGCCACGACGCCGTCCACCCGGACCTCGGCACCATCGAGGACTTCGACCACTTCGTCGCCGAGGCCAGGGCGCTGCACCTGGAGGTGGCGCTGGACTTCGCCCTCCAGTGCTCCCCCGACCACCCGTGGGTGAACAAGCACCCGGAATGGTTCAGCCACCGCGCCGACGGCACCATCGCGTACGCCGAGAACCCGCCGAAGAAGTACCAGGACATCTATCCGGTCAACTTCGACCAGGACATGGACGGAATCGTCAAGGAAACCGTCCGGACCCTCCGGTTCTGGATGTCGCACGGCGTCCGGATCTTCCGGGTCGACAACCCCCACACCAAACCGGTGGTGTTCTGGGAGAAGGTGCTCGGCGACATCGCCCGGACCGACCCGGACGTGGTGTTCCTGGCGGAGGCGTTCACCCGCCCCGCGATGATGCACACCCTGGCGAAGATCGGTTTCCACCAGTCGTACACGTACTTCACCTGGCGCACCACCAAGCGCGAACTCACCGAGTACCTCACCGAACTCACCGGCGACGCGGCCGCCTACATGCGCCCCAACTTCTTCGCCAACACCCCGGACATCCTGCACGCCTACCTCCAGCACGGCGGCCGCGCCGCCTTCGCGATCCGCGCCGTGCTCGCCGCCACCCTCTCCCCCAGCTACGGCGTCTACGCCGGCTACGAGCTGTTCGAGAACGAGCCGGCCCACCCCGGCTCCGAGGAGTACCTGCACTCGGAGAAGTACGAGCTCCGCCCCCGCGACTGGAACCGCACCGACACCCTCGCCCCGCTGCTCACCGTGCTGAACCGGCTGCGCCGGCGCCACCCGGCCCTGCAGCAGCTGCGCGACCTGCGCTTCCACCCGACCGACAACGAGCAGGTGCTCGCCTACTCCAAGACCGCGACCACCGCCGACGGCCTGACCGACCGGGTCATCACCGTGGTCAACCTCGACCCGCACCACGTCCAGGAGGCCACCGTCACGCTCGACGGCGACGGGCCCCACGCGGTGCACGACGAGCTCACCGGCGCCGCCTACACCTGGGGCCGGCACAACTACGTCCGGCTCGATCCCTCAGCCGAGCCGGCTCACCTCCTCACGGTTCGGAGGAACCCAGCGTGACAGTGAACGAGCCCGTCCCCGACACCTTTCCGGAGACCTCGAAGAAGAACCTGGACCCGGAGTGGTTCAAACGTGCGGTCTTCTACGAGGTGCTGGTGCGGTCCTTCCAGGACAGCAACGGCGACGGGGTCGGGGACCTCAAGGGGCTCACGACCAAGCTCGACTACCTGCAGTGGCTCGGCGTCGACTGCCTCTGGCTCCCGCCGTTCTTCGCCTCGCCGCTGCGCGACGGCGGGTACGACGTCGCCGACTACAAGTCGGTGCTGCCGGAGTTCGGCGACCTCGCCGACTTCATGGAGTTCACCGACGCCGCACACGCCCGCGGCATGCGCGTGGTCATCGACTTCGTGATGAACCACACCAGCGACCAGCACCCGTGGTTCCAGGCCTCCCGGGCGGACCCGGACGGGCCGTACGGCGACTTCTACATGTGGGCCGACGACGACAAGCAGTACCCGGACGCCCGGATCATCTTCGTCGACACCGAGACCTCCAACTGGACCTACGACCCGGTGCGCAAGCAGTACTACTGGCACCGGTTCTTCTCCCACCAGCCGGACCTCAACTACGACAACCCCCGCGTCCAGGACGAGATGATCGCCGGGCTGCGGTTCTGGCTCGACCTCGGCATCGACGGCTTCCGGCTGGACGCGGTGCCGTACCTGTTCGCCCGCGAGGGCACCAACTGCGAGAACCTGCCGGAGACCCACGAGTTCCTCCGGCGGGTCCGCAAGGAGATCGACGCCGACTACCCGGACACCGTGCTGCTCGCCGAGGCCAACCAGTGGCCGGAGGACGTGGTCGACTACTTCGGCGACTTCACGGCCGGCGGCGACGAGTGCCACATGGCGTTCCACTTCCCGGTGATGCCGCGGATCTTCATGGCCGTGCGCCGGGAGTCCCGGTACCCGGTGTCGGAGATCCTGGCCAAGACCCCGGCGATCCCGGGCGGCTGCCAGTGGGGCATCTTCCTGCGCAACCACGACGAGCTGACCCTGGAGATGGTCACCGACGAGGAGCGCGACTACATGTACGCGGAGTACGCCAAGGACCCGCGGATGCGCGCCAACGTGGGCATCCGCCGCCGGCTCGCCCCGCTGCTGGAGAACGACCGCAACCAGATCGAGCTGTTCACCGCCCTGCTGCTCTCCCTGCCCGGCTCGCCGGTGCTCTACTACGGGGACGAGATCGGCATGGGCGACAACATCTGGCTGGGCGACCGGGACGGCGTGCGCACGCCGATGCAGTGGACCCCGGACCGCAACGCGGGTTTCTCCTCCGCCGACCCGGGCAGGCTCAGTCTGCCGCCCATCATGGACCCGGTGTACGGCTACCAGGTGACCAACGTCGAAGCGCAGCAGAGCAGTTCGAGTTCCCTGCTGCACTGGACGCGTCGCATGATCGAGATCCGCAAGCTCAACCCGGCGTTCGGCCTGGGCACCTACACCGAACTGCCGTCCAGCAACCCCGCCGTGCTGGCCTTCGTGCGCGAGTACGAGGGGGACCTGGTCATGTGCGTGAACAACTTCTCGCGGTTCGCGCAGCCGACCGAGCTGGACCTCCGGCAGTACGGCGGGCGGTACCCGGTCGAGCTGATCGGCGGAGTGCGCTTCCCGTCGATCGGCGAGTGGCCCTACCTGCTCACGCTGGCCGGCCACGGCTTCTACTGGTTCCAACTCCGGCAGCCCCCGCGCACGAGCGGAACCGGGCGGTCGAAGTAACGATCCGCCGAGCCCTGCCACCAGCGGCCCGCACAGCACCACCAGACCCTCCGGGGGCGCGAGTTGACCCCCGCGCCCCCGGAGTTCTCTGCACCACCGCGTACGGAGAACAGCCCAACGGCCACCCACACGAAGGCGTGACACCCGAGCCGTGCTCGCGTGCCGCGACCGCCGCGCCGCCGAAATCCGGAAGACTGACGGACCCCGGCCACGACCCGTCGGGCCGTCCGCGTGCTTCCGGGGAAAGGGAGTCATGTCCGAAACCTCCCGTTCGCAAGCCCATGTGCAGCACGACGCCCCGGCCGGCTCCGCGCCGCACCCGGGCGCGCGGGGCACCGGGGTCCGGAGAACGGCCCTGGGGGTCAGCGAGCTCGTCCAGGCGGCCCTGCCGCTGATCGCCGACTGGCTCCCCACCCAGCGCTGGTACGCCGGGAAGGGGCGCCCCATCACCGGCCTCGTCCCGGTGGTCGGCACCCCGCTGCAGGTCGGCGACCCGGCCCTGCTGCACCTGCTGCTGCGGGTCGAACACGCCACCACGGCCGGCCTCCCGCACGGCGACACCTACCAACTGCTGCTCGGCATCCGCTCCCAGGGGCCCGCCGGGATCGAACCCGGCGCCGTGCTCGGCCGGCTCACCCAGGGCCCGTACGACGGCGCCGCCCTCTACGACGCCGTGCACGACCCCGAACTCACCGGACGCCTCCTGGAACACCTGGCCACCGGCGACCGGTTCGGCTCGCTCTCCTTCCGCCGCACCCCCGGCTCCGGACTGCCCGCCAACCTCCCCGGCCGCGCCTCCACCGCCGAACAGTCCAACAGCTCGGTCATCTACGGCACCTCGTACATCCTCAAACTGTTCCGGCGCGTCCACCCCGGCACCAACCCCGACCTGGAACTCTCCCTCGCCCTCTCCCGGGCCGGCTCCACCCGCATCCCCCGGGTCGCCGCCTGGTTCGAGAGCCGGATGGAACGCGCCGAACCCGCCACCCTCGGACTGCTCCAGCGCTACCTGCCGGACGCCGAGGACGGCTGGGAACTCGCCCTCGACCAGGTCGGCCGGCTCAAGGGCGACCGCTCCCCCGGCAACTTCGCCATCGAGGCGCACCGGCTCGGCCGGGCCACCGCCGAGGTGCACCGGGTGCTCGCCCGCTCCATGCCCGTCGCCCGGCTCGACCGCACCGAGACCGGCCGGCTCGCCACCGCGATGGCCGACCGGCTGGACAGCGCCGTCGCCGCCGTCCCCGGCCTGCTGCGCTTCCGCGCCGCCCTGCGCGCCGCCTTCCAGCAGCTCGCCGACGCCCACCCGGACGGCCTGCCGGTCCAGCGCATCCACGGCGACCTCCACCTCGGCCAGGCCATGCGCACCCCGCACGGCTGGGTGCTGCTGGACTTCGAGGGCGAGCCCGCCAAATCCGTCAACGAGCGCCGCGAACCCCAGCCCGCCCTGCGCGACGTCGCCGCGATGCTGCGCTCCTTCGACTACGCGGCCGCCCACCTGCTGGCCGGCGGCCCGGTCGACCCCGAGCTGGCCCACCTCGCCGCCGCCTGGGCCCAGCGCAACCGCACCGCCTTCTGCGCCGGCTACACCGCCGGGGGCGGCGCCGACCCGGCCGCCTCACCCGAGCTGATGCGGGCGCTGGAGATCGACAAGGCGGTGTACGAGGTGGTGTACGAGGCCCGGCACCGGCCCAGCTGGCTGCCGATCCCGCTCGCCGCGATCAACCGGCTCGCCCTGTCCGTCTGACCCCGCGCTCCCGTCCCGCCCGCCCGCCACGAGTTCGCCCATCCCCGCCGCTGGAGGACCACGCCGTGACGCCGCTCGACCCGACCGGCCGCCCCACCCGCCCCGTTCCGGCCACCTTCCTGGCCGGGGCCGCCGAACCCGGGGCCGCCGACCGCGGGGGCTCCGAACGCGGGGGCTCCGAACGCGGGACCGACCGCAGGGCCGCCGCCCCGGCCGGTCCCGCCGCGGACGCCCCGGTCGGCGCCCTGCGCCTGCCCGAGGCGCCGCTGCCGCCGGCCGAGGTGGACCGGCTGGTGAACGGGCAGCACCACGACCCGCACGCCCTGCTCGGCGCCCACCCGGTGCACGGCGGGACGGCGATCCGGGTGCTGCGCCCGTTCGCCGACCGGGTGGTGGTGGAGACCGCCCACGGCCCCGCCGAACTCACCCACCAGCAGGGCGGGTTGTTCACTGGCCTGCTGGCGGGCGGCGAACAACCGGACTACACCCTGCTGGTGGACTACCCCGACGGCGAACCCCAGCGCCAGCACGACGGCTACCGCACTCCGCCCACCCTCGGCGAACTCGACCTGCACCTGATCTCCGAGGGCCGGCACGAACAGCTGTGGCAGGCGCTCGGCTCGCACGTGCGCACCGTCGACGGCGTGGCCGGCACCGCCTTCGCGGTCTGGGCGCCCAACGCCGCCGGAGTGCGGCTGATCGGCGACTTCAACCACTGGAACGGCAGCGGCCACCCGATGCGCTCGCTCGGCTCCTCCGGCGTCTGGGAGCTGTTCGTCCCGGGCGTCGCCGAGGGCGCCACCTACAAGTACGAGATCCACACCCGGCAGGGCTGGGTCCTCGACAAGGCCGACCCGCTCGCCCGGGCCGCCCAGTGCCCGCCCGGCACCGCCTCCGTCGTCACCTCCTCCACCCACCGGTGGCAGGACGACGAGTGGATGGCCCGCCGGGCCCGCACCGCGCACCACCGGGCCCCGATGTCGGTGTACGAGCTGCACCTCGCCTCCTGGCGGCCCGAGCTCACCACCTACCGCGCCATCGCCGAGGAACTGCCGCGCTACCTCAAGGAGTTGAACTTCACCCACGTGGAGTTCATGCCGGTGATGGAGCACCCCTTCGGCGGCTCCTGGGGGTACCAGGTCTCCGGCTACTTCGCCCCCACCGCCCGGCTCGGCAGCCCCGACGACTTCCGGTACCTGGTCGACACCCTGCACCGGCACGGCATCGGCGTGATCGTCGACTGGGTGCCCGCGCACTTCCCCAAGGACGACTTCGCCCTCGCCCGCTTCGACGGCGAACCGCTGTACGAGCCCGCCGACCCGCAGCGCGCCGAGCACCCCGACTGGGGGACGCTGGAGTTCGACTACGGCCGCACCGAGGTGCGCAACTTCCTGGTCGCCAACGCCGTGTACTGGTGCGAGGAGTTCCACATCGACGGCCTGCGGGTCGACGCGGTCGCCTCGATGCTCTACCTCGACTACTCCCGCGAGGGCGGCGGCTGGACGCCCAACCAGTACGGCGGCCGGGAGAACCTGGACGCGGCCGCCTTCCTCCAGGAGATGAACGCCACCGTCTACCGGCGCTGCCCCGGCGTGATCACCATCGCCGAGGAGTCCACCGCCTGGGACGGCGTCACCCGGCCCACCGACGCCGGCGGCCTCGGCTTCGGGCTCAAGTGGAACATGGGCTGGATGCACGACTCGCTGGTCTACATGTCCAAGGAGCCGGTGCACCGCAAGTACCACCACAACGACATCACCTTCTCGATGGTGTACGCCTACTCCGAGAACTACGTCCTGCCGATCTCCCACGACGAGGTCGTCCACGGCAAGCAGGCCCTGGTCTCCAAGATGCCCGGCGACTGGTGGCAGCAGCGCGCCAACCACCGCGCCTACCTGGGCTTCATGTGGTCCCACCCCGGCAAGCAACTGCTCTTCATGGGGCAGGAGTTCGCCCAGGGCGCGGAATGGGACCACGAGCAGGGCCCGCAGTGGTGGGTGCTCGACGAGCAGTGGCCCGCCCACCAGGACCACCGGGGCGTGCGCCGCCTCGTCCGCGACCTCAACCGGGCCTACCGGGACACCCCCGCCCTCTGGGAGCTGGACACCACCCCGGACGGCTTCCGCTGGCTCGACGGCGGCTCCGCCGAGGACAACCTGCTCTCCTTCGTCCGCTTCGCCGCCGACGGCACCCCGCTGGTCGCCGTCTGCAACTTCTCCCCCGTCGTCCGCCACGGCCACCGGGTCGGCCTGCCCGCCCTGGACGGCCGCGAGCAGCTCTGGGAGGAGCTGCTGAACACCGACGCCGAGGCCTACGGCGGCAGCGGCACCGGCAACTCCCGCCCGATCAAGGCCGATCCGGTCGAGTGGAACGGCCAGCCCCGCTCCGCCGAACTGGTCCTCCCCCCGCTCGCCACCCTCTGGCTCCGCCCGGCCTGAGCAGCCCCGGGCGCCCGCCCCCACGGGCGGGCGTCACCGGGGGGCCGTGACCGGGAACCCGAGCTCCTCGGCGGCCCGGCCGAGCTCGCGGTCGTAGGTGACGAAGTCGGTGAGTTCGGCCCGGAAGGGCTCCGCGCTGGCAAGGTGGAGCGCGTCCAGCGATCCCAGCCGCGGAGTGCGGTAGGCGAGCGCCCTGGCCAGCACCGCGCTGCTGAGGTCGACCCGGTAGGCCCCCCGGAGCGCCTGGTCCACGTGGTACGGGACCAGCTGGTGCGACAGGCCCGCACGGATCAGCGTGCGGGTGATCTCCAGCCGGGCCAGTTCACTGGTGATCAGTTCGGTGCCGTCGGGCAGCGCCTCCCGCCAGGCTCGCAGCGCGGCGGTCTCCGGCTCCGGCTTGATGAACTTCAGCAGCGCGCAGGAGTCCAGGTAGATCAACGGTCGCGCTCCCGGTTCCGGTCCTCGATCAGCAGGTCCGACAGGCTGCCGACGTCCGGCAGCAGGTCGAGGGCGAGCTCGGGCATGCCCTGCTCGGTGGGCGGAGTGACCTCGCCGGCCGCGACCAGGCGTTCGAGGGTCGACTCCGGGGCCGCCTCCGGCACCAGTCTCAGCACGGGCCGCCCGCGGTCGGTCACGACGATCGTCGCGCCGGCCCGGACCCGCGCGACCGCCTTCGACGGGTTCTGGTTCAGCTCACGCAGTCCCATGGTCTCCATACCAGCCAATGTAACTACATAACGTAGGTACATCAAGGGCTGGTGTCGACGCAAGTCCTCGGTCCGGGCCCTTGGTCCCTTGTCCCTCTCCCCCGCCTCTGCTCGCGGACGGGCGTTCGTGGTGCGAAGGTATGGTCGATATGACCAGCTTCCGAGGCGACGGGACGGAGACATCCGCGTGGCGCGCAGCGTGTACGTGACCGGGATCGACCGGGGGGACGGCCGGCAGGCCGTCGAACTCGGGGTCATGGAACTGCTCACCCGTCAGGTGGACCGGGTCGGGGTGTTCCGTCCGCTGGTGCACGCGGCGGCGCCCGGCGGGCCGGGGTCGGACCACGTCGTCGAGCTGCTGCGCGGGCGGTACCGGATCGACCTGCCGGGCCCCGAGCTGTACGGGCTCACCTACGAGGAGGCGGCCGCGCTGCAGGCCGCCCAGGGGCAGGACGAGCTGGTCTCCGCGCTGGTCGACCGCTTCCGGGCGCTGGAGCGGCGCTGCCAGGCGGTGCTGGTGCTCGGCACCGACTTCGCCGACACCAACATCCCGGACGAGCTGGCCTTCAACGCCCGGCTCGCCAACGAGTTCGGCGCCGCCGTACTGCCGGTGGTCGGCGGCCAGGGCAAGGACCCGGAGGCCGTGATCGCCGAGGTGCGCAACGCCCACCGGGCGTACACCGACCTCGGCTGCGAGACCCTGGCGATGATCGCCAACCGGACCTCCCCGGGCGCCAAGCAGCGGATCCAGCGCACGCTCACCGAGAAGCTGCCGATCCCGGCGTACGTGATCCCGGAGGAGCCGGCGCTGGCCGCGCCGACGGTCGCCCAGCTGGTGGAGTCGACCGGCGCCGAGGTGCTGCTCGGTGACGCGGCCGGGCTGGCCCGGGACGTCCGCGGCTTCGTCTTCGGCGGCGCCATGCTGCCCACCTTCCTGGACGCGCTGACCGAGGGCGCCCTGGTCGTCACCCCCGGGGACCGCGCCGACCTGGTGATCGGCTCGCTGGCCGCGCACGCGGCCGGCGCCCCGCCGATCGCCGGCGTGCTGCTGACCCTCGGCCAGCACCCCGGCCCGAACGTGATGGCGCTGGCCGCCCGGCTCGCCCCCGGCACCCCCGTCGCGGTCGTCCCCGAGGGCAGCTGGCCCACCGCCGCCACCCTGACCCACCTGGAGGGCAAGCTCACCGCGGCCAGCCCCCGGAAGGCCGAGATCGCCCTCGGACTGTTCGAACTGCACGTGGACACCGCCGAGTTGACCAACCGGATCGAGGTCGGCCGGTCCGAGCGGGTGACCCCGATGATGTTCGAGCACGAGCTGCTGGAGCGCGCCCGGGCCGGCCGCCGGCACGTGGTGCTGCCCGAGGGCACCGAGGAACGGGTGCTGCGGGCGGCCGAGATCCTGCTGCGCCGCAACATCTGCGACCTCACCCTGCTCGGCGAGGTCGACGCGGTGCGCCGCAAGGCCGCGAGCCTGGGCATCGTCCTCCCGCAGGACGACACAGGCGCCGACCGCGCCCAGGTCCGGGTCGTCGACCCGAGCACCAGCCCGCTGCGCCGCCAGTTCGCCGAGCTGTACGCCCGGCTGCGCGCCCACAAGGGGATGACCGTCGAGCTGGCCCTGGACGTGGTCACCGACGTCTCCTACTTCGGCACCCTGATGGTCCAGGAGGGCATCGCCGACGGCATGGTCTCCGGCGCGGTGCACTCCACCGCGGCGACCATCCGGCCCGCCTTCGAGGTGATCAAGACCTCCCCGGGCGCGTCCATCGTGTCGAGCGTCTTCTTCATGTGCCTGGCCGACAAGGTGCTGGTGTACGGCGACTGCGCGGTCAACCCGGACCCGGACGCCCAGCAGCTGGCCGACATCGCGATCCAGTCGGCCGCCACCGCCGCCCAGTTCGGGGTGGAGCCGCGGGTCGCGATGCTCTCGTACTCGACCGGCACCTCCGGCTCGGGCGCGGACGTCGACAAGGTCCGCAAGGCCACCGAGCTGGTCCGCGCGCTGCGGCCGGACATCCTGGTGGAGGGCCCGATCCAGTACGACGCGGCGGTGGACGAGCACGTCGCGGCCACCAAGCTGCCGGGCTCGCCGGTGGCCGGGCGGGCGACCGTGCTGATCTTCCCGGACCTCAACACCGGCAACAACACCTACAAGGCCGTCCAGCGCTCGGCCGGCGCGGTCGCGGTCGGCCCGGTGCTCCAGGGGCTGCGCAAGCCCGTCAACGACCTCTCCCGCGGCGCGCTGGTGGAGGACATCGTCAACACCGTGGCGATCACCGCCATCCAGGCCCAGGACGACAAGGAGCCGCAGGCATGACCGCAGGGACGCGCGTCCTCGTACTCAACGCCGGCTCCTCGTCGGTGAAGTACCAGCTGATCGACATGCTGGACGGCGCCCGGCTCGCCTCCGGGCTGGTGGAGCGGATCGGCGAGGCGGGCGGCCGGCTGGTGCACACCCCGCGGGCCGGCGAGCGGCGCGAGCTGGTGCAGGCCTTCCCGGACCACTCGGCCGCGTTGAAGGCCGTCGCCGAGGAGCTGGCCGCCGACGGCATCGGGCTGGACTCCCCCGAGCTGGCCGCGATCGGCCACCGGGTGGTGCACGGCGGCAAGCGGTTCACCGAGCCGACGGTGATCACCGACGAGGTGCTCAGGGAGATCCGCCGGCTGATCCCGGTCGCGCCGCTGCACAACCCGGCGAACATCACCGGCATCGAGGTGGCCCGGGCGCTCCGGCCGGACCTGCCGCAGGTGGCCGTGTTCGACACCGCCTTCCACGCCTCGATGCCCGAGTACGCGGCCCGCTACGCGATCGACAAGGCCGTCGCCGACGAGCACCGGGTGCGCCGCTACGGCTTCCACGGCACCTCGCACCAGTACGTCTCGCGGGCCACCGCCCGGCTGCTCGGCAAGGACCCGGCCGAGGTCAACGTGATCGTGCTGCACCTGGGCAACGGCGCCTCCGCCTCGGCGGTCAGCGGCGGCCGCTGCGTGGACACCTCGATGGGCCTCACCCCCCTGGAGGGCCTGGTCATGGGCACCCGTTCGGGTGACATCGACGCGGGCGTGGTGTTCCACCTGCACCGGGTCGGCGGCCTGTCCGTCGACCAGATCGACGACCTGCTCAACCGCCGCAGCGGGCTGCGCGGCCTGTGCGGCGAGAACGACATGCGGGAGATCATGCGTCGCGCCGACGAGGGGGACGCGGACGCGAGGCTCGCCTTCGACGCGTACGTCCACCGGCTGCGCAAGTACATCGGCGGCTACTACGCGGTGCTCGGCCGGGTGGACGCGATCGCGTTCACCGCGGGCGTCGGGGAGAACGCCGCGCCGGTGCGCGCGGCGGCCACCGCGGGACTGGAGGAGCTGGGCATCGCCGTGGACCCGGAGCTGAACTCGGTGCGCTCGGGCGACGCCCGGATCATCTCGCCCGGGTTCTCCCGGGTGGCGGTCGCGGTGGTGCCGACCGACGAGGAGCTGGAGATCGCCCGGCAGGCCTTCGCCCTGGTGCACCGCGAGAGCGAGCTGTCCGAGGACTGACACGGAATCGTCTCGTTCCTCGGGATCATTCGTCGGCGATTCCTCCCGGTCCGTGCCGAATGCACCTATAACACGAACGGATAGACTGATCCATATGCGCCGAGCGAAAATTGTCTGCACCCTGGGTCCGGCCACGGACTCCTACGAACAGCTGAAGGCCATCGTCGAGGCGGGCATGAACGTCGCCCGACTGAACATGAGCCACGGCAACCACGCGGACCACGAGGAGCGGTACCGCAAGGTCCGCCAGGTCTCGGAGGACACCGGCAAGGCCATCGGCGTCCTGGCCGACCTCCAGGGTCCCAAGATCCGTCTGGCGACCTTCGCCAACGGCCCGGTGACCGTCGACAACGGCGACGAGTTCACCATCACCACCGAGGACGTCCCCGGTGACCAGCACATCTGCGGCACCACCTACAAGGGCCTGCCCGGCGACGTGAAGCCCGGCGACCCGATCCTGATCAACGACGGCGTCATCGCCCTGGAGGTCGTCAGCGTCGACGGCCCGCGGGTGAAGACCGTGGTGGTCGAGGGCGGCGTGCTCTCGAACAACAAGGGCATCAACCTGCCCGGTGCGGCCGTGAACGTCCCCGCCCTGTCCGAGAAGGACAAGGACGACCTGCGCTTCGCGCTGCGTCTGGGCGTCGACATGGTCGCGCTGTCCTTCGTCCGCAACGCGGAGGACATCAAGGACGTCCACGAGGTCATGGACGAGGTCGGCATCCGGGTGCCGGTCATCGCCAAGATCGAGAAGCCGCAGGCCGTCGAGGCCATGGAGGAGATCGTCCTCGCCTTCGACGCCATCATGGTCGCCCGCGGCGACCTGGCCGTCGAGTACCCGCTGGAGCGGGTGCCGCTGGTCCAGAAGCAGCTGATCACCCTGGCCCGCCGCAACGCCAAGCCGGTCATCGTCGCCACCCAGATGATGGAGTCGATGATCCACGCCTCGCGCCCGACCCGCGCCGAGGTCTCCGACGTCGCCAACGCCATCCTGGACGGCACCGACGCGGTGATGCTCTCCGCCGAGTCCAGCGTCGGCAAGTATCCGGTCGAGACCGTCCGCACCATGAGCCGGATCTGCGAGAAGGCCGAGGAGGAACTGGTCTCCCAGGGCCTCCAGCCGCTCAACCCGGGCCGCAAGCCGCGCACCCAGGGCGGCTCCGTCGCCCGCGCCGCGTGCGAGCTGGGCGACTTCCTGAACGGCAAGGCGCTGATCGCGTTCACCAAGTCCGGTGACACCGCGCGTCGGCTGTCCCGCTACCGTTCGCCGATCCCGGTGATCGCGTTCACCCCGGACTCGGCCACCCGCAACCAGCTCTCGCTGAGCTGGGGCGTCGAGTCGTACGTCACCGAGCAGGTGGCCACCACCGACGCGATGGTCGCGCAGGTCGACCGCGAGCTGCTGAAGCTGGGCGAGCTGGGCGAGGGCGACACCGTGATCGTCACCGCCGGTGTCCCGGTCGGCATCCCCGGCACCACCAACATGGTGCAGGTGCACCGCGTGGGCGGCCACGGCGAGTGACGCCCCGGTAGAACGAACGCCGGTGGGGCGGTCCTCCCGTTACGGGAGGGCCGCCCCACCGGCGTTTTCGCGTCCGCTACCCGGCGCCGTGCGTCCGCCGCTCGGCGGTCACTTGTCGCTGTAGGGCGCGTCGTCGTTGAACAGGTGCATCCCCGGGATGTGCAGGGTGCCGCCGAACTGGCCGGCCTGCTTGGCCGTCACCCCGGTCAGCTCGATGTCCAGCGGGATCGGGATGGCGCCGATCAGGTCGTACAGCCAGCGCGGCAGGGTGTCCGGGGTGAGGGTGATCTCGCCCAGGTCGATCGGGATCGGCAGGCCGAGCAGCTTGGACAGGTGGCCGGACAGCCGCTCCACGTACATGGTGACCGGGCCGTTGCGCATGGTCGAGGTCGAACCCGGGGCGCTCTGGACGTGGAAGGTGACGCCGTTGCCCTCCAGGGTCGACATGTCGAGGTTCTCGATGTCGACGCTGTCGACCACGAACTTCAGCACCCGCTTGGTGCCGGTCGGGGTCTTCACGTCGTAGACGCCGTGGAAGGCCGCGCCGTGCAGGCCGAGGCGGCTGGTCTGCAGCGTCCAGTTCTGCTCCGGGACGACGTGCTCGGCGGTGGCCGCACCGGCGGTCAGGTTCCGGGCGTCCACGTCGCAGTTGGGGTTCGCGGTGGGCGAGCCGGACGGGGTGGCGGCGGCCGAGGAGCCCGCCGACGGGGTCGTGGACGGAGCCGCCTTGCCACTCGCCCTGCCGCCCGCCTTGGCGCCCGAGGCGGTGGCGGCCGGCGAGGGCTGCCCACCCGAGGGCTGGTCGGCGGCGGACTTCCCGTCCGGGGACTGTGCTGCGGGCGGCGCGGCCTGCTGGGTGCCGGCGGCCGGGCCCTGGGGGGTGGCACTCGGTGTCGCGCTCGGCGAAGGAGTGGCCGAACCGCCCGGGTTCAGCAGGTGGTTGATGCCGCCGACGAGGTCGTCGATCAGCCCGGCCCGGCTCGCGGTGGCCGTGCCGCTCCCGGTGCCCGGGTAGACGGCGCTGACCGCGCCGGAGCCGCCGGTGGTGGCGGAGCGGACGGCCGACTGGGTGGCCGCCGTCGCCGGGGGCTTCACCGGCGCGGTGGTCGGCGCCGTGGTCGGTATCTGGGTCGGCGCGGTGGTCGGCGCGGTGGTCGGCAGCGAGCTCGGGCCGGACGAGGGCGTCGTCGTCGGGCTCCCGGTCGCCCCCGGCGTACCGGTCGGCGCGGGCGGCGGCTCGGGCAGCTCGCTCTTGGGGACGGGCGTCTCCTCGACCGGCGCCACGTCCGGCACGGCCACCGGCGCGTTGCCGCACGGCTTGCCCGCGGCGGACTCGGCGACCGCCGGGTTGGGCGTGTAGGCGGCCGCCATCAGCAGCGCGGTCGGCACCGCGGCCATCGCCAGGGCGCGGCCTCTCAGCCGGACCCGGACCGGCGTGCGCGGCGCGGCGTGCCGGCCGGAGCGCTGCGCGGGGACGGCCGTGCCCTCTGCTTGCTCGGCCGGCCCGGTCACCGCGCCCCCTCCTGCTCCCCGGCGGTGCCCTGCTTCGGAACGGCGGCCTCGGCGGCGGCCTCTGCGGCGGGCTCGGCCGCGGGCTCGGCCGCCTGCTCCACGGGCCCGCCCTGGGCGGGCAGCTTCGCGGTGGGCGCCTCGACGGCGGCGGTCTCGGTGGCGACCTCAGCGGTGGCGACCTCAGCGGTGGCAGCCTCGGCGGTGGTGGCCTCGGCAGCGGCGCTCTCGGTGGCGACGCTCTCCGCCACCGCACCGTCCGCCTGCCGACCGCGCCGTGCGCGCCGCCCCTTGGCCGGCGCGGTGGACGGCTCCGGCAGCGGCGCCCAGGAGACCATCAGTCCGCCGCCGATCAGACCGGGCAGCAGGGCGAGGCCGAAGCCCGCGAGGTTGGAGACCGGGATCGAGACCAGCGTCAGCAGGATGGTCGCGATGCCCGCGAAGACCCGGACGGCGGGCTGGAACCAGGCGGTCAGCCCGAGGATGATCATCAGTACCCCGATGATCAGCGACCCGGCACCGGCCGTGGTGGACATCGCGATGGTCAGCCCGCCGAAGGTGAGGTGGGCGTACGGGAAGTAGAGGATCGGGACGCCGGCGATCATGGCCAGCAGGCCGCCCCAGAAGGGCCTGGAGCGGCGGAATTCACGGAAGTGCCGCCAGAGCCACCCGACGGGGTTCTGCTGACGGGGCCGCGTCTCGACCGTTGCGCTGGACATGGTGCAGCTCCTCGACGTCGCTACGAGGGAAGAACGAAAAAGGTGGGTGCCGGGGGTGGCGGTCGCCCGCCGCCCCCGGCCCCGGGTTGCCCAGTCATCCGGGCACGCCGGTCGGCGTGCCGTCAGACGTGGCTCAGAAGCACTCGTTGCCGGCGCCGTCGCCGCTCTTGAGCGCGAGGTTGAGGCCGTTCAGCTTGAACGTGCCGGCCGAGGTGGCCCGCGCGGTCTGCTGGACGCCGCTCAGGTCGGCGGTCTTGGCGGACTGGGCGAAGCCGGTCGCGCCGGTCGGCAGGCCGGCGCCGCCGCCCGCCTTGGTGACACCCGCGTGCGGGGCCCAGCCCTGGGTGGCCGTACCCGAGAGGGTGGAGGCGTCCTGGCCGATGTTCATCTGGGTGAAGGTCGCGTCCGCCTTCAGCTGCTCCAGGTCGATCAGCAGGTTGTCGGCCTGGACCGGCTTGCCCGCCTCGGTACCGGCGTGCAGCTGGAGGGTGATCTTGCCCAGCCCGAAGCCGGACAGGTCCGTCACCACCGACTGGCACAGGTTGGTGATGTCGGCGTGGTCGAAGGCCGAGACCGCGACCGGGTGGGGCTTGCCGTTCGCCTCGATGTCGACCGAGCCGAACTGGGAGAAGTTGGTGCCGTGCAGCTGGTCGGTGCTGACCTTGAACTGCTGGCCGGAAATGCTGAACGAGGCGGCGAGCGCACTGTTGGCGATCGAGACGCCGACCATCGCGGTGGCCGCGACGCTCGGCACCATCACCAGGGCGAAGCGCTTCCAGCGGGTCTTGCCGTAGGTCTTGGACATGCGAGTCCTCCTTCTAGGACGTACATCTCCGGCTTCCCGGCGGCGCGTCCCGCGCCGGTGGGAGCCTGGGATGGGAGAGAGCTACGTCCTCGGTAGCGGAGAGCGCCTTGGGCGTCGTCGGACGCGGGAGCGGCCTGCGTACTGCGGCACTCCCGTCCCGAAACCGGCCGTCCTTGCGGGACGACGGGTCGGACCGACGACATCGGCGATCACCCCCGAGCGACAACCAGCGACCGCGCAGGGCCGCGCGGCCGGTCGAGGACAGGAACCGCCGTGGGACCGCGGATACCCCCCTGCCCTCCCTACCGCCGACCGGAGCCGGCGGATCACCCGGTGGGGATCCCGCGCTCCGCGTGGCCGACGGGCTGTCGGAGGGTGTGGAGTCTGGGACCGGGCGTGGCCGATCGTGCTTGAATCCCGGGCGAAGCACAAGGGGTGCCTTACTGACGGGTAATGCAACACCAGGTGGCATTGATCATGGAATTGACCCGAGTTGCACCGTGCGTGACGCGTTGAAGGAAACGTGACGGCGAAATCTGCCGGAAACAGGAGCGAAACACCCGTGGGTGGTCACGGAAAGTGACCACCCACGGGTGAAATCAAGATTTGGTAAACCTCTGTCCGGTTGACCGGATTGTCGCCAAATCACCAGGCGACACCGCAGGTCATCCGAGGTGCCAGGCACCCGGTGCCAGCACCGGGCCGGGCCGCCGCGGGAGCGGCTCGGAACGGCGGGCTCAGAACAGCACGCGGCTCAGAACAGCACGCGGGCCAGCGCCGCACGGGCCACGACCACCCGCGGGTCCTCCGGGCCGATCACCTCGAACAGCTCCAGCAGGCGCAGCCGGGCGGTGTCCCGGTCCTCGCCGAAGGTCCGGCCGACGGTGTCCACCAGGCGCCCGAAGGCGTCCTCGACGTGACCGCCCACCAGGTCCAGGTCAGCGGCCTGCAGCTGGACGGCGACGTCCTTCGGGTCGGCGGCGGCGGCCGCCCGGACCGACTGGAGGTCCAGGCCCTCGACCCGGTGGAGCAGCTCGGCCTGCGCCAGGCCCAGCTTGGCCTCGGTGTTGCCCGGCTGGTCGACCAGCACGTTCCGGTACGCCTGGACGGCGCCGCTCAGGTCGCCGGCGTCCAGCGCGTCGTGCGCGGCGGCCAGCGCCGGGTCCTCCGGCCGCTGCACCGCGGCGTCGTCGGCCTCGCCCGGGACGACCGCGCCGCCGGAGATGCCGAAGCGCTGCTCGGCGACCAGGATCAGCTGGTCCAGCACCTTGCGGACGTTGGCGGCGCTCTCCGCGCCCTGGAACAGCGGCACCAGCTGACCGGCCACCACGGCCATCACGGCCGGGATGCCCTGGATGCCGAACTGCTGGGCGATCAGCTGGTTGGCGTCCACGTCGATCTTGGCGAGCACGAAGCGGCCGGCGTACTCCTCGGCCAGGCCCTCCAGGATCGGGCTGAGCTGCTTGCAGGGCCCGCACCACTCGGCCCAGAAGTCGATGACGACCGGCACCTCGGCGGAGCGCTGGACGACCTCGGTCTCGAAGGTGTCCTCGGTGACGTCGATGACGAGCGGGTAGGCGGGCTGGGGGGCGGCGACTCCGTCCGCTTCGGCGGCGGCCGCCTGACGGGCCCGCTCGGCCCGGGCCTGCTCGGCCTTCTGGGCGGCCTCACCGGCCGCCTTCACCGCGGCGAGGTCGACCGCACCGCGCAGGGAGGAGCTGTTGAGACGCGAATTCCGTGGCTGCATGGCACCATCCTCCCCCGTCCGTACTGCTCGCGGGCACCAACCTCCGGAAAGTCGCCCCGCGCGGGCTGCGCGGTGCGGGTTCCCGGTCGGTGCGCCCTTCCCCCGGTAGCCTGAACCGTTCGGCGCGGATCCCCACCCGCACCCGCGCCGCCCCGCCCCACGGGGTCGGCGCCTGGTTGTCACTGCTTTCGCTACAGGTCGTAGCGTAACTGGAGCCGGTGCCCCGGCCGCAAGCCCCACCGGCGGTTCGGGGACGTGAGCTGCCCCACTTTCACGGTCCGCCCGGCTGCCCGAATCGGCGAACAGTCGCTACCGTTACCAGCCCCACCCAGGTTACTTACCAGTAGATCGCAAGGAGGCCCGGTGCCGGCCGCCCAGCCCTCCGTGAGACCGGACGACACCGTCCGGGACGGCTCCGCTCGGGAGGGCACCGCCCGGGAGGGCGCCGTCCGGGCCAAGGGCCGCCCGCGCAGCGCCGCCGCCGACCTCGCGATCCTCGACGCCACCCGCGAGGCCCTCGCCGAACTCGGCTGGGGCGGACTGACCATGGGCCACGTCGCGAGCCGGGCCGGGGTCGCCAAGACCACGCTCTACCGGCGCTGGCCCTCCAAGAACGAGCTGGTGGTCGACGCCGTCGCCAGCCTCTTCGACGAGCTGGTGATGCCCGACCTCGGCAGCCTGCGGGCCGACATCGAGGCCGTGGTCGGCCAGTTCGCCGACCTGCTGGCCCGCCCGGAGACCCAGGCCGCGCTGCTCGCCCTGTTCGCCGAGGGCACCCGGGACCCCCAGCTGCGCCGCCGGATCCGGGAGGCCATCGTGGACCCGCAGAAGCGGCTGGTCCGGCAGGGCCGGGCGGCCGCCCAGGCGCGCGGCGAACTGGAGGCGGACACCGACACCGCCTCGGCCTGCGAGGAGGTCGACATCATCTTCGACACCATCGCCGGCACCGTCGAGCACCGCGTGCTGGTCAGCGGCGAGCCGATCACCCCCGCGTGGACCCGCCGCTTCATCGACCTGCTGCTCGGACCGCTGATCATCGGCTGACGGCACGCCGGAGCCGCCGTACGGACCTCCGTACGGCGGCTCGGGTGCTCAGCGGGTCAGAAGGCCGCGTTCTCCTGGTACGTCCCCCACTCCTGCCGCAGCGCGTTGCAGATCTCGCCCAGGGTCGCCTCGGCGCGCACCGCGTCCAGCATCGGCGGGATCATCGACTCGCCCGAGCGGGCCGCCGCCAGCATGGCGTCCAGCCCGGCCCGCACCGCCGCCTCGTCCCGGGCCGCCTTGCGCTCGCCCAGCACCCGCACCTGCTCGCGCTCGACCTCGTGGCTGACCCGCAGGATCTCCAGGTCGGGGGTGACGCTGCGCGGGTGGCAGTTGACGCCGACCACGCGCTTGTCCCCCTTCTCCACCGACTGCTGGTACTGGAAGGCCGCCTCGGCGATCTCGCCGGTGAACCAGCCCTCCTCGATGCCGCGCAGGATGCCGGAGGTGATCGGGCCGATCTCGTGGTCCTCCCGGCCCTTGTCCAGGATCCGCCGGAAGATCGCCTCGGCCTGCTGCTCGATCCGGTCGGTCAGCGCCTCGACGTACCAGGAACCGCCCAGCGGGTCGGCCACGTTGGTGACGCCGGTCTCCTCCATCAGCACCTGCTGGGTGCGCAGCGCGATCTCGGCGGCCTGCTCGGAGGGCAGCGCCAGGGTCTCGTCCAGCGCGTTGGTGTGCAGCGAGTTGGTGCCGCCGAGCACCGCGGAGAGCGCCTCGACCGCGGTGCGCACCACGTTGTTGTACGGCTGCTGCGCGGTGAGCGAGACGCCGGCGGTCTGGGTGTGGAAGCGCAGCCACTGCGCCTTGTCGGTCTTCGCGCCGAAGCGGTCGCGCATCCAGCGGGCCCAGATCCGGCGCGCGGCGCGGAACTTGGCGATCTCCTCGAAGAAGTCCAGGTGGGCGTCGAAGAAGAAGGACAGGCCGGGCGCGAAGACGTCCACGTCCAGGCCGCGGGACAGGCCCAGTTCGACGTAGGCGAAGCCGTCCGCGAGGGTGTACGCCAGCTCCTGCGCGGCCGTCGCCCCGGCCTCGCGGATGTGGTAGCCCGAGACGGAGAGCGGCTTGTACGCCGGGATGCCCCGGGCGCAGTGCTCCATCAGGTCGCCGATCAGGCGCAGGTGCGGCTCGGGGGCGAACAGCCACTCCTTCTGGGCGATGTACTCCTTGAAGATGTCGGTCTGCAGGGTGCCGTTGAGCACCGCCGGGTCCACGCCCTGGCGCTCGGCGGCGACCAGGTACATGCAGAAGATCGGGACGGCCGGGCCGCTGATCGTCATCGAGGTGGTGACCTCGCCGAGCGGGATGCCGGCGAACAGCACCTCCATGTCGGCGGCCGTGTCGATGGCGACGCCGCAGTGGCCGACCTCGCCGAGCGACTTGGGGTCGTCCGAGTCGTACCCCATCAGGGTGGGCATGTCGAAGGCGACCGAGAGGCCGCCGCCGCCCGCGTCCAGGATCATCCGGTAGCGCTCGTTGGTCTGCTGGGCGTTGCCGAAGCCGGCGAACTGCCGGATGGTCCAGGTGCGGCCGCGGTAGCCGGTGGGGTGCAGGCCACGGGTGAACGGGTACTCGCCGGGCCAGCCGATCCGCTCGAAGCCCTCGACGGGCTGCCCGGGCGCCGGGCCGTAGACCGGCTCGACCTCGTCGCCGGAGAGGGTGGTGAAGTCCGCGTCGCGCTTGCGGGCCTTGTCGTACCGCTGCTGCCAGCGCTGCCGTCCGCGCTCGATCTCCTCGGCGTCCATGGGCCGAACTCCGCTCCGTACGGCCGCCACGGCACCGGGCGGCACAGCTATTAGGACGTCCTACTAATTTACTCGGACGTCCTAGTACTTGTCGATGGAGCCCCGCCCGCGGAAACGACGGGAACGGCCGCCGGGCAGCCGGACAGCCGGTCCGCCCGGGCAGCCGGGTCCGGATGCGCCGAGGGCGCCCCTCCCCCGCTCGGGGAAGGGGCGCCCTCGTGGCGCGTGCTCGTGGCGCGTGCGGCTCAGACGCCGGCCGGCTGACGGGCGCCGCCCGCCGGCAGCTGCTCGGCGGCCTCGCGGGCCACCCGGCGCTCGAAGACGAAGGAGAGGAACGGGATGCAGCCCGCCGCCAGGGTCAGCACCAGGCGGCCGAGCGGCCACTTGAGCTTCTGCCCGAGCAGGAAGGTCACCACGAAGTACCCGATGTACAGGTAGCCGTGCAGCATCGCGACGTAGGTGGTCAGGTCCTCGGCGGTGCTGAACCCGTACTTCGCGACCATGAAGCCGCAGAACACCAGGAGTGCCACACCGGTCGCAATGGCCAGGCCGCGGTACCAGCCCAGCAGGGGGGTCGCCTTCATACTCTTCCTCGCCTCGCTCGGCTTTTTCGGCCGGTACGCCCGGATCCGCGCACCGCTCCCACGAGGGTAGCCGCCCTCACGGCCGCCCTTCCGCAGCCCCCTCGTCCGGCTCGGCGAAGTCGCCCGCCGCGATCCGCAGCGGCTTGAGCAGTTCGAAGACCTGCCGGCACTGCTCGGGACCGTACTCCTCCAGCCCGAACTCCATCGACATCAGCTCCCGGGTGGCCTCCTCGACCACCTCGCGGCCGCGCCCGGTGATCGCGGCGAGCACCCCGCGGCCGTCCAGCGGGTTGGGGCGGCGGGCGACCAGGCCGGCCCGCTCCAGGCGGTCGACGGTGTTGGTGACGCTGGTCGGGTGGACCATCAGCCGCTCGCCGATCTTGGAGAGCGAGAGCTCGCCGGTCCGGCTGAAGGTCAGCAGCACCAGCGCCTCGTACCGGGCGAAGGTCAGTCCGTACGGCTTGAGCACCGCGTCGACCCGGGACAGCAGGATCTGGTGGGCGCGCATGATCGAGGTGATCGCCGCCATCGAGGGCACGGTGCCCCAGCGGCGGGCCCACAGTTCGTCGGCGCGGGCGATCGGGTCGAAGTCGAGTGCGAGGGGCTTGGCCACCTCCTTACCGTACCGGCGGACGGGACGTGTGCTACCAGCCGTCCTGATGGTGGACAAGCGCGACGCGTGGCGGGATCCCGCCAATCGGACGGCCAGGTCCATACCTGGACATTGCGTCGGTGTGAACTGCGGGCAACAGCCGCCCGGCACAACGGGGTTGACCATCGAACGCCCGAACGCCCCGCTAGCAGGCCTCGGTTCGGACCGGAACCCGCTGAAAGTCGGGGCGGAACGCCCCCTTTGTCCGCCCGTTCACATTCCTTCGCCTTGGCGGGACTTGGCCAATTCATGAGGAAGACCTGTCATTTGATTTGCTCGATTGTCATGCTTTCCGCCAACCCCGTTCGACCGCCACCACCCCCACCCAACCGGTGGCAGCCGCACGACCGTTCGGGGTCCTCGCACGTCAGCGCCCGTCCCGCCCCGAAGGTGCCGAACCCGGCCCCCCGGGACGCGGCGCGACCGCGCCCACACGCGGTTTCCCGGAAGGACTCGTCCGTGAAGCGAAAGCTCGCCGCAGTCGCCGTACTCTCCGCCACCGCTCTGCTCACCGGTGTCGTCCAGGCCGGCGCGGCCCAGGCCGACCCCGCCCCGCAGGCCGGCAGCTCCCAGCAGCTCGCCGCCCTGCTCGCCCAGGCGAACGGCCAGTCCGGCAAGGTCGCCCACGCCCTGGCCCTCGGCGGCCAGGAGCAACTGGTGGCCAAGGACGTCGTGGTGGACGCCGACGGCACCCGCCACCTCCGCTACGAGCGCACCCTCGCCGGGCTCCCCGTCCTCGGCGGCGACCTGGTCGTGCACCAGAAGGCGGACGGCACCACCACCGCCGTGGACAAGGCCATCGGCGCCAAGCTCGCGCTGCCCAGCCTCACCCCGCAGATCCCCGCGGACAAGGCGGCCGCCCAGGCCACCGGCGCCGTGCAGTCCACCGTCGGCATCACCGTCGACGAGGACGAGGCGCCGCTGACGGCGGTGCACCAGACCGGCAAGGCCGAGCTGGTGGTCTGGGCCACCGACGGCAGCCCGCGCCTGGCGTACCGCACCACGGTCGAGGGCGAGCGCGCCGACGGCACCCCGAGCCGCCAGCTGCTGGTCACCGACGCGGCGAGCGGCCAGGTGCTGTCCACCCACGAGGAGGTGCAGACCGCCGCCGGCACCGGCAAGGGCGTCTTCGTCGGCACCGTCCCGCTGACCACCACCCAGAGCGGCAGCTCCTACCAGCTCAAGGACGCCACCCGCGGCGGCCAGGCGACCTACACCCTCAAGGGCAAGACCTCCGGCTCCGGCACCCTGGTCGCCAACACCACCAACAGCTTCGGCAACGGCCTGGCCTCCAACGCGGAGTCCGCCGCCGTGGACGCCCAGTACGGCGCCGCGGTCACCTGGGACTTCTACAAGAACACCTTCGGCCGCAACGGCATCAAGAACAACGGCGTCGGCGCCGCCAGCCGGGTCCACTACGGCTCCAACTACGTGAACGCGTTCTGGGACGACTCCTGCTTCTGCATGACGTACGGCGACGGCTCGGGCAACACCCACCCGCTCACCGCGCTGGACGTGGCCGGCCACGAGATGAGCCACGGCGTCACCTCCGCCACCGCCGGCCTCAACTACTCCGGTGAGTCCGGCGGCCTCAACGAGGCCACCTCGGACATCTTCGGCACCATGGTCGAGTGGTACGCCAACCTGCCCTCCGACAAGCCGGACTACCTCATCGGCGAGCAGATCAACATCAACGGTGACGGCAAGCCGCTGCGCTACATGGACCAGCCGTCCAAGGACGGCGCCTCGGCGGACTACTGGTCCTCCACGGTCGGCAACAAGGACGTCCACTACTCCTCGGGCGTCGCCAACCACTTCTTCTACCTGCTGTCCGAGGGCAGCGGCGCCAAGACCATCAACGGCGTCAACTACAACAGCCCGACGTACAACGGCTCCAGCCTCTCCGGCATCGGCCGGGACAAGGCGGCGAAGATCTGGTACCGCGCGCTGACCACCTACTTCACCTCCACCACCAACTACGCGGCGGCCCGCACCGGCACCCTCAAGGCCGCGGCGGACCTGTACGGCGCCACCAGCGCCGAGTACAGCGCCGTCGCCGCGACCTGGACCGCCGTCAACGTGAAGTGACGCCCGGCGGAAGGTGAGCTGGACGCCCGGGGCCCCGTTGGAGGGCAGGCCCCGGGCGTCCGTCCATGTCCGCCGCCGGCCCGCCGCGCCCCCTCGCCGCCGGCCCGCCGCGCCCCGCGGCGCGTCAAGCGGTCCCGGTTGGCGGAGTCCCGCCAGCCGGGACGAACCGACGATTCCGGACAGTGGACGGCAACCGAACCATCCGCACCGCCTCTGGCGACTCCTGGCCAATCCCGGGAGGCGCCCTGTCCTTTCCTGCCACGGATTGTCATGCTTATGACCAAGCTCCCGCCCGACGATCCGTCGCCCCCACCCGACCGACGGACCGTCAGCGGCCGCACGGGAGCAGCACGTTCGCGCCCTACCGCCCCAACGGCGCCACCCCCGGCGCCCCGGTACGCGGCGCACCCGCACGCACGCGCGGGTCCCGTGGAAGGAACTGCCCCACGTGAAGCGAAAGTTGACCCTCCCGGCGGTGCTCTCCGCCACCGCACTGCTGGCCGGCGTCGTCCAGATCGCCGCCCTCCCCGCCGCCCAGGCCGCCGACCTGTCGCAGTCCGCGCCGCTCGCGATCGCCGCCGGCCAGAGCGCCCCGCTCGCCGGCGCGCTCGCCCTGGGCGCCCAGGAGCGGCTGGTCGCCAAGGACGCCGTGGTGGACGCCGACGGCACCCGCCACCTCCGCTACGAGCGCACCTACGCCGGCCTGCCGGTGCTGGGCGGCGACCTGGTCGTCCACCAGCGCCCGAACGGCTCGGTGGCCTCGGTGGACCGCGCCTTCGACGGCCGGATCGCCCTGCCGAACGGCCTGGCCCCCGGCCTGTCCGCCGACCAGGCCGCCGCACGGGCCACCGACGCGGTGCGGGCGACCGTCGGCCTGGCCGCCGACGACGACGAGGCCGCGCTCAGCCGGGTGGACGGCACCGACCGGACGGACCTGGTGGTCTGGGCCGCCGACGGCAACCCGCGGCTGGCCCACCGCACGGTGGTGCGCGGCGAGCGCGCCGACGGCACCCCGAGCAGCCAGCAGGTGGTCACCGACGCGGCCACCGGCGACCTGCTCTCCACCCACGAGGAGGTCCAGACCGCGGCCGGCAGCGGCAAGGGCGTCCACGTCGGCACCGTCCCGCTGACCACCACCCAGAGCGGCTCGACCTACTCGCTCAAGGACGCCACCCGGGGCAACCAGTCGACCACCGACCTCAAGGGCGGCACCTCGGGCAACGGCTCGCTGTTCACCGCCACCAGCAACACTTGGGGCAACGGCCTCACCTCCAACCGCCAGTCGGCCGCCGTGGACGCCCAGTTCGGCGCCTCGGCCACCTGGGACTTCTACAAGAAGACCTTCGGCCGCAACGGCATCAAGAACAACGGCGTGGGCGCCCTCAGCCGGGTGCACTACGGCTCGAACTACGTGAACGCGTTCTGGAACGACTCCTGCTTCTGCATGACCTACGGCGACGGCAACGGCAACGGCAACACCAACCCGCTCACCGCGATCGACGTCTCCGGCCACGAGATGACCCACGGCGTCACATCCGCCACCGCGGGCCTCAACTACTCCGGCGAGTCCGGCGGCCTCAACGAGGCCACCTCGGACATCTTCGGCACCATGGTCGAGTGGTACGCCAACCTGCCGGCGAACCCGCCGAACTACTGGATCGGCGAGAAGATCAACATCTTCGGCAACGGCAAGCCGCTGCGCTACATGGACAAGCCCTCGCTGGACGGCAAGTCCGCGGACTCCTGGTACTCCGGCGTCGGCAACCTGGACGTCCACTACTCGTCCGGCATCGCCAACCACTTCTTCTACCTGCTCTCCGAGGGCAGCGGCGCCAAGAGCATCAACGGCTACAACTACAACAGCCCGACCTCCAACGGCTCGAAGGTCACCGGCATCGGCCGGGACAAGGCGGCCGCGATCTGGTACCGCTCGCTGACCGTGTACTTCACCTCCACCACCAACTACAAGGCCGCCCGCACCGCGAGCCTCAAGGCCGCGGCCGACCTCTACGGCGCCAACGGCGCCGAGTACAAGGCGGTGGCGGCGGCCTGGAGCGGGGTCAACGTCAACTGACCGCGCCCCGTACGAGCCATCCCCGGTAAGAAACGGCGACAGGCTGCCGCGGCCCTTTGGGAGAGGAGGCCGTGGCAGCCTGTCGGCCGTCCACCCGGAGCGGGATCAGGCGGTGGCGGGCTCCAGCTCGCCGCGCTCCTCGCGGCCGAGCATCCGCTCGGCGAAGAAGCCGCCGAAGGGCAGCACCGAGAGCACGAAGAGCAGGGCGCCGCGCTTGACGTCCCACTTCTGCGCCTGCCAGGCCTGGATCCAGAAGACCACGTACAGGACGAACAGGACCCCGTGGACCATGCCCATCACCGGCACGGCGTCGAAGGACGTGGTCCGCTTCAGCACCGAGCAGATCAGCAGCAGGACGAAGGAGATCGCCTCGGGGGCGGAGACCAGGCGCAGGCGGTGGACGGCGCTGCTGTTCACGTTGGATACCTCAATACGGGGGTCGGAGGCGTGGGCACGCTTGTGAAGCGACTCACAAGCCTTCCGGCCATTATCACCGAGCACACGTACGGGCCCCGGGCCGGGGGTGGCCACCGTGCCGGATGTCACAGCCGCGCGCCAGAACCCCGCCGGCCGCAGCAGGGCGTCGCCCGTACCCCCTATCCTGCTGCCCGCGCGCCCAACGGAACCGGGCGCCACCGGCATCGCACCACGGGGGTAGCACCACATGTTCAAGCGTGACTGGGACCGCAGGACCTGCGCCAAGCGCGGCCACACCACCTACGCGCCGACCGAGCCCGAGCTGGCCGCCCGGCTGCACACCGCCACCGCCGTCGGCGACGCCTGGCGCTGCCTGCGCTGCGGCGACTTCGCGCTCGGCGCCCCGCACGGCTCCGGCCCGGCGGCGGACGCCCCGCTGGTGCCCCGCGGCAAGGCGCTGCGGGACCTCTTCATCCTGCGCTTCCTGGCCGTCGAGCGGGTGCTGCGCGGCGTGATCATCATCCTGATGGCCTGGGGCGTCTGGAAGTTCTCCAACAGCCAGGAGGCCGTGCAGCGGATCTTCGAGGACGACCTCACGATCTTCAAGCCGGTCACCGACCACTTCCACTGGGACCTCGACCACGCCCCGATCGTCGAGACCATCCGCAAGACCTTCGGCTACCAGAAGAAGACCCTGCTGGTCGTCGCGGGCGCGATGATCGCCTACGCGCTGATCGAGATCGTCGAGGCGGTCGGCCTCTGGCTGGGCCGGCGCTGGGCCGAGTACCTGACCGTGGTCGCCACCGCCGCCTTCCTCCCGCTGGAGGGCTACGAGCTGCACGAGCACGTCAGCGCCGTGAAGGTCTGCACCCTGCTGCTGAACATCGCCGCGGTGCTCTGGATCATGCTCTCCAAGCGGCTGTTCGGCCTGCGCGGCGGTGTGGTGGCCTTCGAGGCGGAGCGCCACTCGGCCTCACTGCTGGAGGTCGAGGAGGCCGCCGGGACCGTCCCGCACCCGGGCCACGGCCACGGGGCGCACGCACGCTCCTGACGCGAACGATTGTCCCGAGTCCGTACCGGTCCGCCCCGGCCCTCTCGCCCGGCCGCCCCCGCGGCGGCTAGATTGCGGCCGTGGCACAGTTCAGACTCCAGGGATCAAGGGTCCTCGCCGTCGAGTTGGGCGGGGACGCCGTCAAGGCCCGGCACGGCTCGATGGTCGCGTACACCGGCCAGATGACCTTCAAGAAACTGACCGGCGGCGGGGACGGGCTGCGCGGCATGGTCGCCCGCAGGCTCACCGGCGAGCGGATGACGGTCATGGAGGTGAAGGGGCAGGGCACCTGCTACTTCGCCGACCGGGCCACCGAGATCAACCTGGTCCGCCTCGACGGCGAGACGCTCTACGTCGAGGCGGACAACCTGCTCTGCACCGAGGCCGGGCTGCACACCGGCACCAGCTTCACCGGGCTGAACGGCGTCTCCTCGGGCAACGGCCTCTTCACCACCAAGGTGGAGGGGCACGGCTGGGCGGCCGTCACCTCCAACGGGCCGGCCGTCATCCTGCGGGTCGGCAAGGACATGCCGCTGCGGGTCGACCCGGGCGCGTACGTCGCGCACACCGGCAACCTGCACCGCAGCGTGAAGTCGGGCGCGGGCTGGACCACGGTGATCGGCGAGGGGGGCGGCGAGGCCGTGCAGGTCGAGTTCACCGGCGAGGGCCTGGTGTACGTCCAGCCCTCGGAGAAGGTCACCCTCGGGGGTGACGTCTGATGGGCTTCACCCGGATCAACGGCAAGATGGTCGAGGCCCAGGTGGTGCCCGGCCAGCGGCTGTTCAGCCAGCGCGGGGCGATGCTCGGGTACACCGGGGACGTCCGCTTCACCCCGAACATCACCGGCGGCCAGGGCGGGGTGATGTCGATGATCGGCCGGCGGGTCGCCAACGAGGACACCCCGCTGATGACGGTCGAGGGCCACGGCCGGGTGATGTTCGGCCACGGCGGCCACCACGTGCACGTGATCGACCTGGTCGGCGACACCCTGTTCGTCGAGGCGGACCGGCTGCTCGCCTTCGAGGGCACCCTGCGCCAGTCCACCGTCTTCCTCGGCTCGCAGGGCGGGGTGATGGGCATGGTCCGCGGCCAGGTCAGCGGGCAGGGCCTGTTCACCACCCGGCTGGAGGGCCACGGCTCGGTC
This sequence comes from Kitasatospora sp. NPDC059146, assembly GCF_042786665.1. Taxonomy (NCBI): domain Bacteria; kingdom Bacillati; phylum Actinomycetota; class Actinomycetes; order Kitasatosporales; family Streptomycetaceae; genus Kitasatospora; species Kitasatospora sp. NPDC059146. The sequence goes on from NZ_JBHZCY010000006.1 coordinate 71,568, forward strand.
GCGGTGATGGCCCACGGCGGCGTCTTCGAACTGCCGATCACCCCCGGCCAGTCGGTGCACGTCGACCCCCAGGCGTACGTGGCGCACCGCGGCGAGGTGCGCAACAAGCTGTCCACGGCGATCGGCTGGCGCGAGATGATCGGCCGCGGCTCGGGCGAGGCGTTCCAGCTGGAGCTGTCCGGGCAGGGCACGGCGTACGTCCAGGCGAGCGAGGAGAAGCTCTGATGTCCCACCCGCCGCAGCCTCCGCAGCCGCCGTACGGGGGAGGCTCCCCGCACGACCAGCCGACCCAGCCGGGTTTCACGGTGCCGCCGGACTACGGCCGCGCCGCCGGGTACCCGCCGCCCCCGCCCCCGCCCTACCAGCCGCAGGCCCAGCCGCAGCAGCCCCAGCAGTCCTACGCCCAGGAGCAGTTCGGCGGCGTGCAGGCCCCGCTGCCGACCGCCCACGGCGGCTCCGGCCCGGTGGTGTACGACGCGCACACCCTGCCGTCCAACGACAACGTCAACCCGTACGCCTTCGCGGTCGAGCTGAACGGCTCCTACTTCCTGCAGAAGGGCAAGATGGTCGCCTACTACGGCGACATCTCCTTCCGCGGCGTCGGCGCCGGGATGGTCGACCGGGTGCTCGGCCAGCACTTCAACTCGCCGCTGCACGCCTCGGACTGGGTGGTCGCCCAGGGCTCCGGCCGGCTGCTGCTGGCCGACCGGGCCTTCGACCTCAACTCCTACGACCTGGACGACGGCAACCTGACCGTCCGCTCCGGCAACCTGCTCGCCTTCGACCCGACACTGCGGCTCAAGCAGTCGATCATCCCGGGCTTCCTGACCCTGATCGGCACCGGCCGCTTCGTCGCCGCCTCCAACGGGCCGGTGCACTTCGTGGAGCCGCCGGTCCGGGTGGACCCGCAGGCGCTGGTGGGCTGGGCGGACTGCCCGGCACCCTGCCACCACTACGACCACGACTACCTGCACGGGGTGGTCGGCGGCCTGCGCCGGCTGACCGGCATCGGCGGCGCCTCCGGCGAGGAGCACCAGTTCGAGTTCATCGGGGCCGGGCAGGTGCTGGTGCAGTCCAGCGAGACGCTGCTGGCCGAGCGGTCGGTCGGCCGGGTGGACGCCGAGGCCGGGGTCCCGGTCGGCGGGGTGCCGAACCAGCCGGGCCACGCCGGCGACCACCCCAACACCCCCGGCCTCGGTAACCTGGGCGAACTCGGGCGGCGTTTCGGCCTGTAAACTCGTACAAGATTGAACTAAATCGGCTATGCTGGACCCCATGGATACGCACGCGACCGACACTGCGGACACTCCTCCGTCGCAGCCCGAGGAGGAGACTCCCTGGCTGACCGCCAGGGAGCAGCGGATGTGGCGCGCCCATCTGGAGGTCGCCAAGCTGCTGGACTACCAGCTCAGCCGCGAACTCCAGCCCCACAGCCTGGCGATCAACGACTACGAGATCCTGGTCGTGCTCTCCGAGGCCCCGGACCACCGGATGCGGATGACGGACCTCGCCACCGCCACCCTCCAGTCCAAGAGCCGGCTCTCCCACCAGATCACCCGGATGGAGAACGCCGGACTGGTGCTGCGCCAGGAGTGCCCCGGTGACCGCCGCGGCCTCTTCGCCCACCTCACCGAGCAGGGCTGGGAGACCATGCAGCGGGTCGCCCCCGACCACGTGCGCAGCGTCCGGGCCCACTTCATCGACCGCTTCACCCCGGAGCAGCTCGACGCCCTCTACGAGGCCCTGGCCCCGGTCGCCGACCACCTCCGCGGCCTGCGCGGCCGCTCGTAGCCGCTCCTGGCCGCACCGCGGACAGCGGCGGGGCCCCGGACCGCACCCGGTCCGGGGCCCCGCGCGCGACGCTCAGCCCGTGGTCAGGCCCGCGACCAGTTCGTCGGCCGCGCCGTACGGGTCCAGCTCGCCGTTGACCACCCGCTCGGCCAGGCCGACCAGGTGGCGGTCGCCGGAGAGGTCGCCGATCCGGGCGCGCAGCTCGGCCAGCGCGATCGCCTCGATCTCCTGGGCGGCCCGACGGCGGCGGCGCGCCGCCAGCTCACCGGTCTCCTCCAGCCAGGCGCGGTGCTTCTCCAGGGCCTCGACCACCTCGTCCACGCCCTCGCCGCGGGCCGCGACGGTCTTCACGCTCGGCGGGCGCCAGTCCCCCGCCTCGCGGGCCTCGCCGAGGCCCAGCATGTGGTTGAGCTCCCGGGCGGTGGCGTCGGCGCCGTCCCGGTCGGCCTTGTTGACCACGAAGACGTCGCCGATCTCCAGGATGCCCGCCTTGGCGGCCTGGATGCCGTCGCCCATCCCGGGGGCCAGCAGCACCACGGCGGTGTCCGCCTGGGCGGCGACCTCGACCTCGGACTGGCCCACGCCGACGGTCTCCACCAGGATCACCTCGCAGCCCGCCGCGTCCAGCACCCGCAGCGCCTGCGGCGCCGCCCAGGACAGCCCGCCCAGGTGCCCGCGGGTGGCCATCGAGCGGATGAACACCTCGGGGTCGGTCGCGTGGTCCTGCATCCGGACCCGGTCGCCCAGCAGCGCCCCGCCGGAGAACGGCGAGGACGGGTCGACGGCGAGCACCCCGACCCGCTTGCCGAGCCGCCGGTAGGCGGAGACCAGCGCCGAGGTGGAGGTGGACTTGCCCACCCCGGGCGAGCCGGTCAGGCCCACCGTGTACGCCTGCCCGGTGTACGGCGCGAGCGCGGCCATCGCCTCCCGCAGCTGCGGGGCGGCGTTCTCGACCAGCGTGATCAGCCGGGCGACCGCCCGCGGCCGGCCCTCCCGGGCCTGCTCGACCAGCGTGGCGACATCGATCATCAGGAGCTCCTTGCGCGGATGCCGGCGGGTGGCGGCGGCGTACGGCGGCGAACGACGGCAGATGCCGAAGGGGCCGCGGACCACTTGTGGCGGTCCGCAGCCCCGGAGGTCGGAACAGATCAGGCCTTCGGCACGCGCACGATCAGCGCGTCGCCCTGGCCGCCGCCGCCGCACAGCGCGGCCGCGCCGACCCCGCCGCCGCGGCGCTGCAGCTCCAGCGCGAGGGTCAGCACCACGCGGGCACCGGACATACCGATCGGGTGGCCGAGCGCGATCGCGCCGCCGTTGACGTTGACGATGTCGGCGGAGACGCCGAGGTCCTTCATCGACTGGTGGGCGACGGCCGCGAACGCCTCGTTGATCTCGATCAGGTCGAGGTCGGAGACCTCCAGGCCCTCCTTGCCCAGCGCGTGCCTGATCGCGTTGGACGGCTGCGACTGGAGCGAGTTGTCCGGGCCGGCCACGTTGCCGTGGGCGCCGATCTCGGCGATCCAGGTCAGGCCCAGCTCCTCGGCCTTGGCCTTGCTCATCACGACCACGGCGGCGGCGCCGTCGGAGATCTGCGAGGAGGTGCCGGCGGTGATCGTGCCGTCCTTGGTGAAGGCGGGGCGCAGCTTGGCCAGGCCCTCCACGGTGGTGTCGGCGCGGATGCCCTCGTCCTGGCTGAACAGCACCGGCTCGCCCCTGCGCTGCGGGATGGCGACCGGGACGATCTCGGCCTCGAAGACGCCGTCGGCCTGCGCCTTGGCGGCCCGCTGGTGGGAGGCGGCGGCGATCTCGTCCTGCACGTCGCGGGCGATGCCCAGGCGGGTGTTGTGCTTCTCGGTGGACTCGCCCATCGGGATGTTCTCGTAGGCGTCGGTCAGACCGTCGTACGCCATCGCGTCGAGCACCTCGACCGCGCCGTACTTGTAGCCCTCGCGGGACTTCGGCAGCAGGTGCGGGGCGTTGGTCATGGACTCCTGGCCGCCGGCCACCACGATGTCGAACTCGCCGGCCCGGATCAGCTGGTCGGCCAGGGCGATGGCGTCCAGGCCGGAGAGGCAGACCTTGTTGATGGTCAGCGCCGGGACGTTCATCGGGATGCCGGCCTTGACGGCCGCCTGGCGGGCCGGGATCTGGCCGGCGCCGGCCTGCAGCACCTGGCCCATGATCACGTACTGGACCTGCTCACCCGTGATGCCGGCCCGCTCCAGCGCGCCCTTGATCGCGAAGCCGCCGAGGTCGGCACCGGAGAAGCCCTTGAGGGAACCGAGCAGGCGGCCCATCGGGGTCCGCGCACCGGCAACGATCACAGAGGTGGTGTTGGTCATGGGACGGGCCCCTTCGCACGTCGTGGCCAGGTGGTGAGGATGCGCTCAGGGTACTGACCCGTTTTCCGCCCGTCACCGGAGCGACGGTGTGATCGAGCGCACTGGCACCGTCCAGTCAACACCGTGTCAATGCGATCCGGGTGAACGTCCGGGTGATTCCCGGCGTGTGAGCAGGCTCGCACGTCCGGCACTGGCGCCGCCTCGGGGCCGTACGCTGCACTGGGTGCCACTGTCCGTCCACCGCCCCCTGGAGGCGCCGTGCTGACCCGCATCGACCACATCGGCATCGCCTGCCGAGACCTCGACAAGACGGTCGAGTTCTACCGCGCGACCTACGGCTTCGAGGTGTTCCACAGCGAGGTCAACGAGGAGCAGGGGGTCCGCGAGGCCATGCTCCGGATCAACGGCACGGACGACGGCGGCGCCTCGTACCTCCAGCTGCTGGAGCCCACCCGCCCGGACTCCACCGTCGCCAAGTGGCTGGAGAAGAACGGCGAGGGCGTGCACCACATCGCCTTCGGCACCGCCGACGTGGACGGCGACGCCGAGGCGATCCGCGACAAGGGCGTCCGGGTCCTGTACGACCAGCCGCGGATCGGCTCGATGGGCTCGCGGATCACCTTCCTGCACCCCAAGGACTGCGGCGGCGTGCTGACCGAGCTGGTCACCTCGGCCCAGCCGGGCGAGCACGAAGGGCACTGAAACGACCTCGGAACCGCTCCCGGTGCCGCCCGGGACCGGGCGGCACACCGGAATTCGGCACTAGCGACCCGTCAGTAACGTGGTCCGGCAGCCGGAAAACCCCCACGCGGCCATTCCCCCGCGGTGCGCGCCCACTACAATGCCCAGGTGCGCGAAGACTCCGGGGGACGGAGGCGACGGGCACGGCCGATGACAGGCCTGTCCGCCCTCCGGTGGCCGGCCCGTCGCAGGGGAGTCCAGTACGCGGGCACGGCTGAACAGTCGCAAGACGGATCTGTCACCATTCTCCACAGGCAAGAGTTCGCCCAGGAGTCCACCCGGACGGGGGAACGCGGCACGTCCGCGCTCCCGCGACCAGGACTCCGACGACCGCGGCGGACGGCTCCGGCTTGGCAGCGGGTCGTCCGGTGGGCGCGGATGCAAGGACCAGTCGGACCAGGACCCCGGACACGGGTGGCCGGGACCGGCCCGGTCGAGGACGCGACCAGGAGATGGATGGGACCGCGGAGTGCGGGGCAACGACCGCTACGAGGTTGACGATCACCTCTCCCAGTTCGAGGCCGAGATGGGTCGGACTCGGAAGGAGCGGGACAAAGCAGTCGAGCATGCCGAGGACCTCGCCTACCAGGTGGAGGTGCTCCGGGCCAAGCTGCACGAATCCCGGCGCATGCTCGCCCAGCCGCGCGCCTTCGACGCCGTCTCCGGCCAGGCCGAGCAGATGCTGCGGACCGCCGAGATGCAGGCCCAGCAGATGCGCGCCGACGCCGAGCGCCAGCTGCGCGACTCCCAGGCCGCCACCCAGCGGATCATGGCCGAGACCGCCGAGCGCACCGCCCGGCTGGAGGCCGAGCTCGCCGCACGCCGCCGCCAGCTGGAGGACGAGCTCACCGAGCTGCGCCGCTCCGCCGAGCAGCACGTCAACGGCTGGGCCGAGCAGACCCGGTCCGGCTCCGAGCAGGAGGCCCAGCGCCTCCTCCAGGACGCCCGCGCCGAGGCCGAGCGGATGGTCGCCGCGGCCCGCGCCGAGGCCGCCGCCCTCTCCGACCACGCCCGCGCCCAGACCGCCGCCGACGTGGACGCCGCCCGCGGCGAGGCCCAGGCCGCCGCCGAGGCCGCCCTCCAGAAGGCCCAGAACGACGCCGAGCGACTGCTGCGCGCCGCCTCCGAGCACGCCCAGCAGGCCGGTGCCCAGGCCGCCGCCGATGTGGACGCGGCCCGCGGCCAGGCCCAGCAGGAGCTGGCCGCCGCCCACGCCGCCGCCGAGCAGCAGCTGGCCGTCGCCCACACCGAGATCAGCCGGCTCAAGGAGCAGGCCGCCGCCGAGCAGGCCCGCGCCGAGCAGCAGCTGGGCGCCGCGAAGGCCGAGATAGAGCGGCTGCGCGACGCGGCGATCGCCGAGGCCGAGCGCGCCCGCCGGGAGGCCACCGAGCTGCGGGTCCAGGCCGAGCAGGCCGCCGAGCAGTTGCAGGCCGACGCCGAGGCCGCCGCCGAGCGCAAGGTCGCCGACGGTGAGGCCGCCACCGAGCAGCGCTCGCAGACCGCCCGGGCCGAGATCGCCCGGCTGGTCGCCAACGCCACCAAGGAGTCCGAGGCCATCCGGGCCGAGGCCGAGGCGATCCGCAGCAACGCCGCCACCCGGCAGGCCGAGGCGGACGCCGCCAAGGCCGCCGCCGCCGAGGAGAGCGAGCGGCTGCGGGCCACCGCCGAGTCGGTCGCCGCCCAGTTGAAGGCCGAGGCCGAGGCGGCGATCGCCGAGCTGCGCGCCCAGGCCGACCGGGACGTGGCGGAGCTGCGGGCCCAGGCCGAGGCCGACGCCCAGCGGCTGCGCGGCGAGGCCGAGGAGGCCGGCCGCGCGGCCGGCGCCAAGGACGCCACCGTGCACCTCGCCAAGGCCGCCAAGACCGCCGAGGAGGTGCTCGGCCGGGCCAACCAGGACGCCGAGACCGCCCGCGGCGAGGCCTCCGCCGAGGCCGAGCGGATCCGCGCCGAGGCGCACGCCGAGGCCCAGCGGCTGCGCGAGCAGGCCCAGGCCGCCGTCGAGCAGGCCCAGAACGCCGCCCTGGACGACGCCGCCGCGATCCGCGAGCGGATCGAGCAGATGCAGGACGAGGCCGCCCGGCTGCGCGCCGAGGCCGAGGAGCTGCGCGCCCAGGCCGCCGCCGAGGCCGACCGGGCCCGCAGCGAGGCCCGCCGCCAGGCCGTGCTGCAGATCGAGGAGTCGGCGAAGAACGCCGAGGAGCTGCTCACCAAGGCCAAGGCCGACGCGGACGAGCTGCGCGCCGGTGCCGCCGGGGAGATCGAGCGGCTGCGCACCCAGGCCCAGGAGCAGGCCGCCGAGACCCAGGGCCGGGCCGAGCAGACCCTGGCCCGGGCCCGGACCGAGGCCGAGAAGATCACCTCGGCCGCCGAGCAGCAGGGCCAGGACGCGGTGACCGCCGCCAAGGCCGCGGCCGCCGAGAACCGCGCCGCCACCGAGCGGGAGACCGCCGAACTCCGGCGCGGCGCAACCGAGTTCGACCAGCAGGTGCGCGCCGCGGCGACCGCCGCCGCAGAGGCCCTGGCCGCCGAGTCCCAGGCCGAGGCGAACGCCGTCCGGGACGCCGCGGTCGCCGACGCCGAGCGGGTGCGCACCGAGGCCGACACCGAGGCCGCCCGCACGAGGGCCGAGGCCGAGGCCACCGCGAACGCGCTGCGCGAGGAGAGCCGGCGCGAGTACGAGGAGGCCGCCGCCGGGCTGCAGCGCGAGCGCGAGGAGACCGCCGAGCAGCTGGCCGGTGCCCGCACCGCCCGCGAGCAGGCCGAGCAGGGCGCCGCCGAGCTGACCGAGCGCACCGCCCGGGAGAGCACCGAGGTCCGCGCGGCCGCCGACCGGTACGCCGCCGAGCAGCGCGAGAGCGCCGACCACGAGACGGCCGAGCAGCGCGAGGAGGCGGAGCAGTACGCCGCCGAGCACCGTGCCGAGGCCGAGCGGGCCGCGGCCGAGCTGCGCGCCCTCGCCCAGCAGGAGACCACCCAGCAGCGCGAGAGTGCCGAGGCCTACGCCGACCGCGTCCGCACCGAAGCCGAACAGCACGCCACCGACCTGCGCACCGAGGCCGAGCAGTACGCCGCCGACCACCGCACCGAGGCCGACGAGCTGCTGGAGCAGGCCGGCGCCGCCGCCGAGCAGCGCCGGGCCGAGGCCGCCCAGGACGCCAAGGCCACCCGCGAGAAGGCCGCCGCCGAACTGGCGCTGGCCGACGAGCAGGCCGAGACCGTCCGGGCCGAGGCCGGCCGGGAGCTGTCCGAGGCCCGCGCCACCGCCGACGCCATCCGCGCCGAGGCCGCCGCCGAGCTGGAGCAGGCGCGCGCCGACGGCCAGGACGTGGTGGCCGCCGCCCGGGCCGAGGGCGCCGAGCTGGTCTCCACCGCCGAGGACGAGGCCGCCGAGGTCCGCCAGTCGGTGGCCGGCCTGCACGAGGCCGCCGCCGAGCAGATCGCCGCGCTGCGGGCCACCGCCGAGCAGGACGCCGCGGACACCCGCGAGCGGGCCGAGCAGGACGCCGCCGAGGTGCGCGAGCTCGCCGACCGCGAGACCGCCGAGCAGCGCGAGGCCGCCGACCGGTACGCCGCCGAGGTGCGCGAGCTCGCCGACCGCGAGACCGCCGAGCAGCGCGAGCTCGCCGACCTCGAAACGGCCGAGCTGCGCGCCCGGACCGAGGCCGAGACCACCGCCCTGCGCGAGCGGACCGAGCTGGAGCTCACCGCCGAGCGCGAGGCCGCCGAGGCGGAGCTCGGCCGGCAGCGGGCCGAGGCCCAGGCCTACGACGAGCAGCTGCGCGCCGAGGCCGACGCCGAACTGCGGGCCGCCCAGGAGGCCGCCGAGCAGCTGCGCGCCGACTCCGAGGCGCAGGCCGTCCGTACGGTCGCCGAGGCCGACGCCCAGGGCCGGCGGGCGATCGCCGACGCCGAGGAGCTGGCCGCCGGGCTGCGCGCCGAGGCCGAGGAGTACGCGCTCGCCACCCGCACCCTGGCCGACGAGTACGACGCCTCCACCCACGCCCGCGCCGACGCCTACGACGCGCAGACCCGGGAGGCCGCCGAGCAGTTCGACAAGGCCACCCGGGACCGCGCCAAGTCCGTGCTGGAGAAGGCCTTCGCCGACGCCGAGTCGCTCGGCGAGGACGCCCAGACCACCGCGCTGGCCACCACGGCCGCCGCCGAGGAGCAGGCGGACGCGATGGTCGCGGCCGCCCGCAAGGAGGCCGACCGGCTGGTCGCGGCCGGCGAGGCGGCCGGTCAGGCCGAGGTCGAGAAGGGCCGCTCCGACGCCGACGTGCTGCTCGCCGAGGCCCGCCGGGACGCCACCGCGATCCGCGAGCGCGCCGAGGAGCTGCGCGAGCGCACCGACGCCGAGGTGGAGGCGCTGCACGAGCGGGCCCGCAAGGAGAACGCGGCGGCCATGAAGTCGGCCGGCGAGCGGGTGGACGCGCTGGTGACGGCCGCCCAGGAGCAGCTGACCGAGGCCGAGGAGCAGGCGGTGGCCACCGTCGCCGCGGCCGAGGACCGCGCCGCCGCCCTGGTCGCGGCCGCCGAGGACCGGGCGTCCGAGCTCACCTCGGAGGCCTCCGCGGAGGCCAGCAAGGTCCGGCTGTCCGCCGTCCGCAAGGCCGAGGGCCTGCTCAAGGAGGCGGAGACCAAGCTCGCCAACTCCACCGACCGGGCCGAGTCGCTGATCGAGAAGTCCGAGGCGAAGCTGCGCGCGGCCGAGACGGAGGCCGAGGAGCGCCTCGACGGCGCGGCCGCCGAGGCGGAGAAGCGGCTGCGCGACGCCGACCGCACCGCGGACGAGCAGATCGAGCTGGCGAAGGCGGAGGCCGAGCGGCTGATCGCCGAGGCGAAGGCCGAGGCCGAGCGGGTCACCGGCGAGGGCCGGCGCGAGCTGGACGAACTGGTGCGCCGCCGCAAGGACATCAACACCGAGATCTCCAGGGTCCAGGACGTGCTCTCGGCGCTGGAGGCGTTCGAGGCACCGACACCGGTCGCCCAGGTCAACGGGGGAAGCAACACCAAGAAGGACGGGGGCGCCAAGGCCGGTGCCGGAGTTGGCTCCCCCCGGTCGGGTGGCAATCGTTCCAAGAACGCACCACCCGATTGAGCGGACATTGACGGTCATTGTCCGTGAGACAACGGCATTTCGCCGTCGACACTCCGGTACCGTGTCAGGATTCCCTCAACCACCTCAGCGGTTTGACGACAGGAAGCCCAGAGTCCCATGAGCGACAGTCACTCCCCTCACGGCTTCGACCTGGTACGCCGTGGGTACGAGCGCGCCCAGGTCGACGAGCGGATCACCAAGCTGGTGGCCGACCGTGACAGTGCCTTGACCCGGATCAGTGCACTGGAGAAGCGCATCGAGGAGCTCCACCTCGAAACCCAGACCGCCCAGGCGGCGGTCGCCGAGCAGGAGCCCTCCTACGCCGGTCTCGGCGCCCGGGTCGAGAAGATCCTGCGGCTCGCCGAGGAGGAGGCCAAGGACCTGCGCGACGAGGCGCACCGCGCTTCCGAGCAGCACCGCGAGCTGGCCGAGGCCGCCGCCCAGCAGGTCCGCACCGAGGCCGAGAACTACGCCAAGGACCGCAAGGCCAAGGCGGAGGACGAGGGGCTGCGGATCGTCGACAAGGCGAAGAGCGACTCCGCCCAGCTGCGCGCCGAGGCCAACAAGGACGCCCAGAACAAGCGTGAGGAGGCGGACGCCCTCTTCGAGGAGACCCGCACCAAGGCCGCCCAGGCCGCGCTGGAGTTCGAGACGAACCTGGCCAAGCGCCGCGAGCAGTCCGAGCGCGACCTGGCCGCCCGTCAGGCCAAGGCCGAGAAGCGCCTGGCCGAGATCGAGCACCGGGCCGAGCAGCTGCGCCTGGAGGCCGAGAAGCTGCGCACCGACGCCGAGCGCCGGGCCCGCCAGACCGTCGAGACGGCCCAGCGCCAGTCCGAGGACATCGTGGCGGACGCCAACGCCAAGGCGGACCGCATCCGCAGCGAATCGGAGCGCGAGCTGGCGGCGCTGACCAACCGTCGCGACAGCATCAACGCCCAGCTGACCAACGTCCGCGAGATGCTGGCGACGCTGACCGGCGCGGCCGTGGCCGCCGCCTCGCTGCCGAACGACGACACCATGGGCGTGCCCGCCCAGCAGTCGCGCTGACGCAGCCGCTGACGCAGTCGCCGGCACAGCCGCCGACGCGGTCGTACGACAGGCCCTCACCCGCCCGGGTGAGGGCCTGTCGCGCGTGCGGCTGTCACCACCTCGGGGGCATTTACCGGGGGTAGGCCCCGTCCGGCCGCTGGTACCCGCTGCTGAGCTGGTTGCCCTCGTCGTCCGACACGGTGCCGTACCAGGAGGTGCACCAGACCGACACCGAGTCGGGCCAGTACTGCACCTCGAAGGGGTGCCCGGACCCGTAGTCGCCGTACGAGGTGACGATGAAGGTCTCGCCGGGGCGCAACCAGTAGTCCTCGCCCAGCGGCTCCAGGGTCAGCTCCACCAGCCCCTCGCCGCGGTTGGTCACCGGCATCCGGCCGGTGACCTCCAGCGCGGAGAAGTCCCAGCCCTGCTCGTCCGGGCTCATCCGGCGGCCGCCCGGGCGAGCAGCCGGCGCGCGGCCGCGTCGAACGCGCCCGGGGACTCCAGGGCGCTCAGGTGGCCCACCCCGGGGACGACGGTCAGCTCGGCGTCCGGGCGGGCCCGGTGCATCAGTTCGGCCTCCTCGGGCGCCACCAGGGCGTCCAGGGCGCCCGCGAGGAACGTCACCGGCACCCGGAGCCCGGCCAGCACCTCCAGGGAGTCAGGACGGGCCGCCATGGCCCGCTGGGCCCAGGCGACGGAGGCGGGCGGCGCGGCGGCCACCATCGCCTGCACCCGCTCCACCAGGTGCTGGGAGTCGGGCCCGAGCTGCCCGGCCGCGACCCGCTCGTCCAGCAGCAGCTGGACGCTGCCCCGGGCGGTCACGGCGGCGGCGATCCGCTCCCGGTCGGCCCGGGTGGCGTCCCGGTCCGCGGTGGCGCGGGTGTTGGCCAGCAGCAGGCCGGACAGCCGGTCCGGGTGGCGGCGGGCGAAGGCGAGCGCCACGTAGCCGCCCATGGAGAGCCCGCCGACCACCGCGCGGTCGATCCCGGCCGCGTCCAGGAGCAGCGCCAGGTCGTCGGCGACGAGGTCCAGCGAGGGTTCGTCGGCGCCCAGCTCGGTCCCGCCGAAACCCCGCTGGTCGGGGGCGAGCACCCGGGCCTCGTCCCCGGTCAGTCCGGGCAGCGCGTCCAGCTGGGCTGACCACATCGAGGCGTTCAACGGAAAGGCGTGCAGCAGCACGAGGGGTGTTCCGGTACCGCTCTCGCGGACGGACACTGCGGAGGGGAGCTGACTCATGCAGCCACCGTATTGCGGCACGCCCGACGGGCCCACTCAGCGGGCCGCGATATCCGCTTTGTCCTAGCCTGCCAGAGAGCAAGGGAGCGCCAATGATCGAGTTGCACGACCTGACGAAACGTTACGGCAAGACGCTCGCGGTGGACCGGCTCAGCTTCTCGGTCCCGCAGGGAGTGGTCACCGGCTTCCTCGGCCCCAACGGCGCGGGCAAGTCCACCACCATGCGCATGATCCTCGACCTGGACCGCCCCACCAGCGGCCGGGTCACCCTCGACGGCAAGCGCTACGGGCAACTCAGCGAGCCGCTCAAGTACATCGGCGCCCTGCTGGAGGCCAAGGCCGTCCACCCCGGCCGCACCGCCCGCGACCACCTGCTCTGGCTCGCCCAGAGCAACCGGATCCCGGCCGGCCGGGTGGACGAGGTGCTCGCCCTGGTCGGCCTCACCCCGGTCGCCCGCAAACGCGCCCGCGGCTTCTCCCTCGGCATGGGCCAGCGCCTGGGCATCGCCTCCGCCCTGCTCGGCGACCCGGAGATCGTCATGTTCGACGAGCCGGTCAACGGCCTCGACCCGGAGGGCATCCTCTGGATCCGCAACCTGATGAAGCGCCTGGCCGGCGAGGGCCGGACCGTCTTCGTCTCCTCCCACCTGATGAGCGAGATGGCCGTCACCGCCGACCACCTGGTGGTCATCGGCAGGGGCCGGCTGCTCGCCGACCTGCCGATGCCGGAGTTCATCCGGCGCAACTCCCGCTCCGCCGTCCGGCTGCGCACCCCGCAGCCCGAACGCCTGCTCGACGTCCTGGCCGGGGCCGGACTGCGGCACGAACCGGGCCCCGACGGCTCCTACGAGGTGGTCGACGGCGACATCGCCCGGCTCGGCGAACTGGTCTCCGCGCACGGCGTGGTGCTGCACGAACTCAGCCCCCAGCAGGCCTCGTTGGAGGAGGCGTTCATGCAGATGACGGCGGACTCGGTGGAGTACCACGCGGGCGACGGCCCCGGCCGGGACGCCGCCGGCGCGCCCGGCACCTGGGGCGCGGGCTGGCAGACGGACGGCGCGGCGCCGACCGCGGCGGCGCAGCAGGAGGAGAACTGAGATGACGTCCTTCCCGGCGATCCTGCGCTCCGAGTGGACGAAGATCCGCAGCGTCCGCTCCACCGTCTGGACCCTCGCGCTGGCCTTCGTGGTCACCGTCGGCATCGGCGCGCTGCTGTCCCTGCTCACCAACAACAACTTCACCGAGTTCAGACGCCACGAGGAGACCCCGTTCGACGCCACCGGCACGGCCTTCTCCGGCATCATGCTCGGCGAGCTGGCCATCATCGTCTTCGGGGTGCTGGCGATCGGCAACGAGTACAGCAGCGGCATGATCCGGGTCACCCTGGCCGCCGTCCCCCAGCGCGGCACCCTGCTGGCCGGGAAGGCGACGGTGCTGGGCGGGCTGGCCCTGGCGGTCTCGCTGGTGACCGCCTTCGTCACCTTCTTCGTCGGCCAGGCGCTGCTCGGCCCGCACTCCACCGCCCTGGGCGAGCCGAACGTGCTGCGCGCGGTGCTCGGCGCCGCGCTCTACCTGACGATGCTCTGCCTGTTCTCGGCCGGCGTCACCGCCATGCTGCACAACCAGACGCTCGCCCTGGGCGTGCTGGTGCCGTTCTTCTTCCTGCTCTCGCCGATCCTCTCGGCGGTGCCGAAGGTCAAGACCCTGGCCCACTACTTCCCCGACTACGCCGGCTCGCGGATGCTGCTGGTGTACGAGCAGAACGGCCAGCCGTACGGGCCGTGGGCGGGCTTCACGATCTGCCTGGCCTGGACCGCGGCCGCGCTGGTCGGCGGCGCGCTGGTGCTCAAGAACCGGGACGCGTGACGGCCCGGCGGACTCAGTGGCGCGGAGCGCCGCGGCCCCGCAGCACGTTGGAGGCCCGGCGCTCCCGCGCTCCCCAGCACGCCCGGTGCCAGTGCCGCCGGTCGTCCACCCCGGCGCCGTGCATCGGCCAGGCCACCACGTGGCCCACCCCGGGCGGGATCTCCTGGTCGCAGCCCGGGCAGCGGTAGAACCGTCCCGACGTCCCGGCGACCGTCTGCACCACCCAGTCGTCACCCTGGTAGTTCTCGGTGCGGCGCAACGATCCGCCCAGCGGGGCGGCGGCCGGTTCGGCGTTCTCGCGGTCGGCGGCGCTGTTGATCCGGTTGCGGCGGGGCACGGCGGACTGCCTCTCTTCCGGGGGCTCGAAGTCGCTCCAGCCTACGGGTGTCAAACCCTTTTATTGGCCCCTATCACGGCTTCGGCCGACCCGTCCGGGGTTTTTGCCGAGATCCACCCGATCATCGGGGAAATTCGGGGTTCCGCGTGCCATTGGCACATGACATCGGATACCCACGAGTGGACAGGCGGGGCCCGCAGACCCTGCGTGCACCCGAGGAGGCCCCCAGGATGACCAAGACCAGCCCGCGCGCCGAGACCCGCCGACCCGTCGGCGTGCGCCCACCCGCCCCGGGCCCGGCGCTCACCTGCGTACCGCCGCTGGCCGTCACCGGCGAACCGCTGACCGCCGCCCAGCGCGCCGGCGCACTGCCGCCCGACACCGCCCCGGTACGGGTCGGCGCGTTCCTGTTGTCCGCGCAGTTCCCCGGGCAGAGCCACGGCGAGGTGCTGGAGCGCACCGTCCGGGCCACCGTCGAGGCGGAACGCGCGGGCCTGGACAGCGTCTGGCTGGCCGAGCACCACTTCGTCCCGTACGGGGTCTGCCCGGACGCCGCCACCCTCGCCGCGCTGCTGCTCGGCCGCACCCGCCGGATCGGCATCGGCACCGCCGTCAGCGTGCTCTCCACCAGCCACCCGGTGGCGCTCGGCGAGCAGGCCGCGCTGCTGCACCTCATCTCCGGCGGGCGCTTCACGCTCGGGGTGGGCCGCGGCGGGCCGTGGATCGACCTGGACGTGTTCGGCAGCGGCGTGGACGCCTTCGAGAACGGCTTCCCGGAGCGGCTGGACCTGCTGCTGCGCTGGCTGCGCGGCTCCCGGGTCGGCGCGGACGGACCGCAGTTCTCCTTCCCCGAGGTCGCGGTGGTGCCGCGGGCCACCGAGCCGGTGCGCCGGCCGGGCCTGGGCAGCTGGCTCGGCCTGGACGAGCCGACCGGCCCGGTGCGCTTCCCCCGCCAGCGCCAGGACGCCGACGGCCTCGCCGAGGAACGCGACCGCACCGGACGGCCGGTGGCCGGCCCGCCGGTGGTGGTCGCCTGCACCTCCCCGGGCGGGGTGCGGCTGGCCGCCGAGCGCGGCCTGCCGATGCTGCTCGGCATGCACTCCGGCGACGAGGACAAGGTGCGGATGCTGGAGCTCTACCGCACCGCCTGGCTGGCCGCCGGGCGCGGCGAGGAGCAGCTCCGCCGGGTGACCCGCCAGCACGTCGCGGCGGGCGTGGCCCAGGTGGACGACCGCACCTCGGCCGCCCGGGCCACCCTGCTGAACGCGATGCCCGGCTGGTTCGAGTACGGGCTCGGCGCCCACCGCACCGTGGACGGCCGCGAACGCAAGATGCGCGACCCGCACCAGTACACCGAACTGCTCTGCGACCTGCACGCGGTGGGCACCCCGAAGCAGTGCGCCGACCGGCTGCTGGCCACCGCCGAGCGCACCGGCATCCGCCGCTTCGCCCTGCTCGCGGAGGGCAGCGGCGACCGTGAGGCGACCCTGCACAACATCGCCCGGCTCGGCTCCGAGGTGCTGCCGCAGCTGGGCTGACCGCCGGCCCGGACCGCCGCCCCTCCCCCCGCACCGGGGGACGGGGGCGGCCGGCTCCGGCCGGATCAGCAGTCCCGCAGCTCCTCGGACTGGTTGAGCAGCTGCTCCCGGACGGAGGTGAAGCGGTCGTACCGCGCCTCGTTGGCCTCCGACGGCACGAACACCGCCACCCGGTGACAGTTCTGGAAGGCCAGCCGGACACCGAAGTGGCGCTGCAGGGCGCCCCGGATGGCATCGCTGGCCAGGGCGCGCAGCAGCTGGCCGCGGGCCTGCTCGCTGGGCGGCGGCACCTGGTTGTCGGCGAAGTCGGTACCGTCGACCTTCGCCTGGGCGACCAGCGAGCTGATCAGGTCCCAGGCGTACGGCAGCGAGACGCGGACGCAGTCGACGAATTCCCGCTCGTCGACCTCGCCCCGCTCGGCCTTTTCCAGCAGGGCCGGTGAGACGTCGAGCGACATGGATTCTCCTCTCGCGGTCCACCCGCGCGGCGCCCGGGTGGTCATGCGTAGTCCAAGCTCACAGTGAGGGTGGGCGAAATCGCAGGAGGTGTCCGGAACACCGTCGGACCGGGGTTTCCGGCACCTGTTGCGAAGGCGGCGGCGCCACGGGACGTGACGTCCTGAACACCGACCGCGTCAGAACAGCGTGGCAGTCAACGGCGGAGCAGGCCGGTCGTTCCTGCGGATTGCTCCGGAAATACGCCGTGGTGCACCAGATTGGCCTGATCCCGTCGGATCGTTCATCTGAAGTCTCCGTCCCCGTTGACAGCGACCCCGCATCCGTAGCGTCACACACCGTAGCGACCCCGGGGGGCGTACGCCAGAGCGCGGCGAGCGGCGGCGGGTCCGCCGAACCTCCATGTTCGCGGGGTTCGCGCTTTCTTCACCCGGTCGTCTCGGAATCGCATCAACTGGCCCCGGTGGGCTAGCGTGGTCGACCGTGCGTCTCGTAATTGCCCGCTGCTCAGTCGACTATGCCGGTCGGCTCTCCGCCCATCTGCCCTCCGCCACCAGGCTCATCCTGGTCAAGGCCGACGGCAGCGTCAGCATCCACGCCGACGACCGCGCCTACAAGCCGCTCAACTGGATGTCCCCGCCGTGCGCCCTCAAGGAGGCCGACGGGGTCTGGACGGTGGTGAACAAGGCCGGCGAGAAGCTCATCATCACGCTGGAGGAGGTGTTGCACGACTCCTCCCACGAACTCGGGGTGGACCCCGGCCTGATCAAGGACGGCGTCGAGGCGCACCTCCAGGAGCTGCTCGCCGACCGGATGGAGGTGCTCGGCAGCGGCTGGTCGCTGATCCGCCGCGAGTACCCGACCGCGATCGGCCCGGTCGACATCCTCTGCCGCGACGCCGACGGCGCCACCGTCGCCGTCGAGATCAAGCGCCGCGGCGAGATCGACGGCGTCGAACAGCTCACCCGCTACCTCGAACTCCTCAACCGGGACCCGCTGTTGGCCCCGGTCAAGGGCGTCTTCGCCGCGCAGGAGATCAAGCCCCAGGCCCGCGTCCTGGCCACCGACCGGGGCATCGGCTGCGTGGTGCTGGACTACGACGAGCTGCGCGGCATCGACGACGACAAGCTCAAGCTGTTCTGACCGGTCACGGGGACTTCGTCCCCGTCGGGGACGGGGTGGCCGGACCGGTCGGCACGGCCGGGGTCGTCGCGGGTGCGGTCGGCGTGGCCGAGCCGGTCGGCTGGCTCGGCGACGGCGAGTTGCCGCTCCCGCCACCGGTGCCGCCGCCGCTCTGACCACCGCCGCCGTTGCCCCCGCCGTTGCCGCCCCCGCCCGACCCGCCGGGCTTCTGCCCCGGCGGCTGCTCCGACGGCTGCGGCTGCCCCGGGCCGGGCTGCTGCGACTGCTGCGGGGCCGCCGACCCGGTGGCCCCCGGCGAGGCGCTCGACCGCTTCGACGGCGTGGCGCTCGGCGCGTGCGAGGCACTGCCGCTCGCCGAGGGCTCCGTACCGGCCGCCGTCCCCGCCGGGGCGACCGGCTCGGTGCCGCCCGCCCCGGCCGTGCCCGGGGAGGCGTCGGGGGACGGCGCCGGCACCGGCGCGTTGCCGGTGTCCCCGACCTGGTCCAGCTGAGCGTGCGGGTCCTTCCCCTGGTGCTCCTCGGGCCCGGCGAGGCTCATCGCCACCGCCGTGCCGAGCACCCCGAAGGTGAGCAGGGCCGCGGAGGCCACCACCACCTTGCGCCGCCGCCCGGCCCGGGCCCGGGCCTTGAGGCCGGCCGGCACCCGGGCGGCGATCTTCCGGATCACCGGTCCGCGGCCCGACGCCGCCGGGGTCGCGGCGGCCGGCAGCTGACGGCCGTCGGCGCGCAGCAGGTCGATCATCCGGCCCGCGGCGGCCACCCCGCGCGGCTCCCCCGCGGTGGCCCGCAGGGTCAGGGCGGTCTCCAGTTCGGCGATCGCCCGGGAGGGCTGCCGCAGGCAGATCGCGAGCACGCCCGCCTCGTGGTGGAACCAGGCCTGGTCGACCGTCGAACCGGTCCGCCGGGCCGCCTCCAGGCCGAGCTGGAGGACCCGCTCCCAGGCGCCCCAGCGCAGCGCCAGCGCCAGTGCGGGGGCGGCGGCCCGGGCCAGTCGGACGACCGCCTCGTGCCGCCCCGCCGTCCGGTCCGCGAGCAGCACGCCGATCAGCACCTCGGCCTCGGCGGCGATCTGCGCCAGCGACACCGAGCTGTGCCCGACCCACCAGGCGAAGTGCTGGGCGGCGCCGTCCACGCAGCCGCGGGCCGGCCAGTGCGGGGCGAGCAGGTCGAGCGCCCCGGCGGTCAGCCGGTGGTGCCCGCCGATGGACACCGCGAGCCCGGCGTCGGCGAGTTCGGCCAGCGCGCTCTCGCCCTGGCCGACGTCGATCAGCGCGGGCAGGTGCGGCGCGGTGGGGCACTCGCCGCCGAGCGCGACGGCCAGCCGCAGCACGGCCTGCGCGGCCTCGCCGAGCCCTTCGGCGAGCCGGACGGCGGGCGAGGCGGTCTCGGCGACCGAGGGCAGCGGCACGGTGCGCCGCAGCGCGTTCTCCCGGATCGCCGGGTCGGGGTCGTGGGCGGGCTCCTCGACCGCGCCGAAGACGTCCCGCCGGTCCTCCTCGGCGGCGACCAGCGCGTCCACCGAGACGTCCCGCTGGCGCAGCAGCGCGGCGGCCTGGACGAAGCGCAGCGGCAGGCCCTCGGACTCGAACCAGAGGTCGACCGCCCAGGCCTTCTCGGCCACGTCCAGCGGCCGCCCGGCGAGCCGGGCGGTGAGGGCCAGACAGGCGGGCCGGGAGAGGCCGGGGACGAGGTGGTCGCGCAGCCGGGAGTCGGCGGGCAGCACCGGGCCGCCGGGGGCGACCGAGATCAGGAAGGCGCAACCGGGGGCGGCGGCGAGCAGCTCCTCCAGGTCGTCCCCGGCGGGCTCGGCCTCGTCGATCACGACGACCGCGCCGACCCCGGCGAGGTGGGCGGCCAGTTGGCCCGGGTCGGGGCGGTAGCCGGGGGCGTGGTGGGTGGCCGCGAAGAGGTCCTGGAGCAGGTCGGCGGCGGTGCGGCGGTGGCCGCAGAGCTGGACGACGCCGCCGGGGGCGAGGTCGGCGGCGGCCGCGGCGACGGCCGACAGCAGGGTGCTGCGGCCCGAGCCGGCCTGGCCGACCAGGCGTATCGAGCGGCCCTCGGCGAGCAGGCCGAGGAGTTCGGCGATGTCGGCCTCGCGGTCGAGCAGCGGCAGGTCGGTGGGGCCGGCGCCGAGGGCGAGCGGGCCGACCGCCCGGCCGACGCCGCCGACCGGGCCGCGGGCGGGCTCGCTGCGTTCGATCCGGCGCGGGCGGGGCCGCCACTCCTCCGGACAGGGCCGGGCCTCGGAGCCGTCCGGGGCGCCGACGCCGACCAGCAGGCCGCCGGAGACCAGTTCGCCGCCGCGGGTGCGGGCGGCCTCCTGCCGGAACTCCCCGGATGGCTGTGCCACGTTCTGCTCCGCATCGTGTTCGGCCGCCGGCGCCCCGCGCCGGCCGGCACACGTCTCGGTCGCGGCCGCGGGCGGGCTGTGGGCAGCCGGCCCCGGGCGGCCGTCATCTGACGGGCAGACTCTCGCACATCCGGGCCCGGCCGTGCAGTGCGGTCCCGGTGCGGGGAAGGTGAAGGCCGGAGGCGCCGGTCGGGCCCGGCCCGGTCAGGAGGGCGGCCCGAGGGGCGCGCGAACGGGCGTGCGGCATGTTCCGCGAGCCGCTCCGTACGCCCCCGGAACGGGCGTCAGGAGGCCTGGACCTCGGGGATCCCGCCGTCGACGGCGAGGATGCGGTGCAACTTGGTGGCCACCAGCAGCCGCTGGAGCTGGGCGGGGACGGCCCGCAGCACGAGCCGGCGGCCGATCCGGCCGGCCCGCCGGTGGGTGCCCATGATCACGCCGAGGCCGGTGGCGTCCCAGAACTCCAGCCGGCCGAGGTCGAGCACGAGGTCGCCGAGGCCGCCGTCCACGGCCTGGTGCAGCCGGGCCCGCGCGTCGGCGGCGGTGCGCACGTCGAGGCGGCCTTCGATGGCCAGCGCCGTGTGGTCGCCGGTGATGCGCATGCTCTCCTCCTTCGCCTGGGTGGTCTGGTGCGGGGCGGGTCCGGCCCCGGCCGGGACGGACCGGGAGGCGGGACGGCCCCTGGATCGGAGTGGGAGGGCCCGGGCGGAACGCCTGCGACGGCTCGGCTCGCGCCCGGCCCCGGTCGGAGTGCCGGGTTCCCTCATCTGACGGTGGAGCAGCGCCGCAGGTTGCTGGTTTCCGCCCTGATCTGAAGCAACTTCACTCGTCCGAGGGAATATACGCAGGAACTCTCCACACCTACGCTCGATTACCGCCCAAATCACCCGTCTGCGGCACCGGGCGTGAGGAAACTCACCCAGCCCGGTACGGCGGGCCGTACGATGCCCCGATCGCACGGCCCACCAGGGCGTTCGCTCAGTCCCGCGGGCTCACTTGCCCTCGTACGGGTAGAAGCCGCGGCCGCTCTTGCGGCCGAGGTCACCGGCCGTGACCATGCGGGCCATGATCTCCGGGGCGGCGAACTTCTCGTCCTTGGTCTCGGTGTAGATGTTGTGGGCGGCGTGCAGCAGGATGTCGACGCCGGTCAGGTCGGCGGTCTGCAGCGGGCCCATCGCGTGGCCGAAGCCGAGGCGGCAGGCGGTGTCGATGTCCTCGGCGGTGGCGACGCCCGACTCGTACAGCTTGGCGGCCTCGACGACCAGCGCGGTGATCAGGCGGGTGGTGATGAAGCCCGCCACGTCGCGGTTGACCACCACGACGTCCTTGCCGACGCCCTCGGCGTACGCGCGGGCGGCGGCCAGCGTCTCGTCGCTGGTCTTGTAGCCGCGGACCAGCTCGACCAGCTTCATCATCGGGACGGGCGAGAAGAAGTGGACGCCGACGACCGACTCCGGCCGCCGGGTGACGGCGGCGATCCGGGTGATCGGGATGGCGGAGGTGTTGGAGGCGAGGACGGCGCCGTCCTTGGCGAGCTTGTCCAACTCGCGGAAGACGCCCTCCTTGACCTCCAGGTTCTCGAACACGGCCTCGACCACGATGTCGGCCTCGGCGACGGCGCCCAGGTCGGTGGTGGTGGTGATCCGGCCCAGCGCGGCCTCGGCGTCCTCGGCGCTCAACTTGCCCTTCGAGACGAACTTCTCGTACGAGGCGCGGATGCCGGCCAGGCCCCGCTGCAGCGCCTCCTCGGTCACGTCCCGCAGCACCACCGGGTGGCCGGCCTGCGCGGACACCTGGGCGATGCCGGCGCCCATCAGGCCGGCACCGATCACGGCGATCTGCTTGCTGGACGCATTGCTCATGGCTGGGTCTCCCGACGCCGTCGCCGCCCTGCGGGCGGGCCCTGAAGGCGGCTCAGGGCAGGGGTCGCCGCCAAGGAGCCGCATTGCTCTGGCGGGGACTCTAATGCCCAGATCGCCCGTGCCATAGCAATCGGGAGTGTGATCTGCAACCGACCTGGTCACCCGACCAGGATGGTCGTCAGATGGTCAGACCGAGGTCCTGGGCGAGGATCGCCGCCTGCACCCGGCTGCGCAGCCCCAGCTTCGCCAGGATCCGGCTGACGTGGGTCTTGGTGGTCGCCTCCGCCATCTCCAGCCGGAGCGCGATCTCCCCGTTGGACATCCCCGCCCCGAGACAGGCCAGCACCTCCCGCTCACGCGCGGTCAGGCCCGTCACCGCCGTCCGGGCCTCCGGTCCGACCGGCCGCCCGGGGCGGGCGAAGGTGCCGATCAGCCGCCTGGTCACCGAGGGCGCCAGCATGCCGTCCCCGCGCGCCACCGTGCGGATCCCCTCGACCAGGGTGTCCGCCTCCAGGTCCTTGAGCAGGAAGCCCGCCGCGCCGGCCCGCAGCGCGCCGTAGACGTACTCGTCCAGGTCGAAGGTGGTCAGCACCAGCACCTGGGCCGCGCCGGCGTCCACCACCTGGCGGGTCGCCGAGACGCCGTCCAGCCGGGGCATCTGCACGTCCATCAGCACCACGTCGGGGCGCAGCTCCAGGGCCAGCCGGACGGCCTCCTGCCCGTCGGCGGCCTGCCCGACCACCTCGAACCCGGGCTCGGCCCGCAGGATCATCACCAGCGCCGCCCGCACCGCCGCCTGGTCCTCGGCCACCAGTACCCGGATCGTCATGCCCGCCCCCGCTCTCCCGGCCGCGCGGCAGCTCCGCACGCACCCTCCAGTACCCGTCCCGCGGCCCGGCCTCGAAGCTGCCGCCGAGCAGCGCGGCCCGCTCCGACATCCCCACCAGCCCGGCCCGGGCGCCGGGCAGTTCGCGGCCCGGCCCGCCGCGGTACGGGCTGTCGACCGCGATCCGCAGCGCGTCCGGGCCGAACTCCAGCCGCAGTGCGACCAGTCCGGGCCCGGCGTGCTTGAGCGCGTTGGTCAGCGACTCCTGCACGATCCGGTAGGCGGCCAGCCCGACCGGCACCGGGAGGTCGCCGCGCTCGCCGCTCTCGGTCAGCTCGAAGTCCAGTCCGACGTCCTGCCCGGCGGCCCGGGCCCCCTCCAGCAGGGCGTCCACGGCGGCGAGGTCGGGGGCCGCGTACGACTCGTCGGCCTCTCCCCCGCCGCTGTCCCGGAGCAGCCCGATCATGCGGCGCATTTCGGCCAATCCCTGGACGCTGTTCTCCCGGATCACCGCCAGCACCTCGACCAGCGGATCGCCCTCCGGCAACCGCCGCCGCCGGGCGGCCGACTGGGCGCCGGTGGCGTGGATCGCGATCGCCGACAGGTGGTTGGCCACCACGTCGTGCAACTCCCGCGCCATCCGGGCGCGTTCGGCGACGACCGCCTCGCGCCGGTCCATCTCCGAGAGCAGCGCGGTCTGTTCGGCCCGCAGCCGCTCGTTCTCCGCCTGCTCCCGGTGCTTGCGCACCAGGTCCCCGGTCCACACCGGCGCCAGGAACACCAGCGAGCCGACCACCACGACCAGCAGCCCGGCCGAGGTCCCGGCGACGTACCAGACCAGGCTGGAGAGCACCAGCACGGTCGCGCCGCCGGTCAGGTGCAGCACCCGCGACATCCGGCCGGTGCCGTAGAGCACCGCCGCGTACAGCAGGTCGGTGTACATGATCGTGGTCGCCAGCAGGCTGCCGGCGACCAGGCTTCCCGCGAAGGCCAGCCCGCCCAGCGACACCGCCAGCACCGGCCGGGTCCGCCGGACCAGTTCCAGCCCCGCCATCACCAGCAGCGGGGCCGTGACGGCCCACAGCGGCAGCCGGTCCGCCCGGTCGTAGACCTTGAAGGCGATCAGCACCGCGCCGCCGAGCAGCCCGCTCAGGGCGATCAGCCGGTCCATCCGGCGCGGGGCGAGGGAGGGTACGAGCACGCCCCCATCTCACCATCCCCGGCGGCCCGCCCGGCTCCGGTGCGCGGAGGAGGCCGCTACATCGAAAGGTGCAGGCCCGGACGGCACCGGGCGACGACGACAACAGCGCGCCCGCGCACGAGGCTGGGGACACCGTCGGAACGACCGGGAGCAGAAAGTGATCGTCACCCTCATCGTCGCGGCCGAGATCTCCTGGTGGATCGTGCTCGGCCTCGCCCTCTCCGCCCGCTACCTGCTGCGGATGCGCCGCACCAGCACCGTGCTGCTGATCGGCCTGCCGGTGGTGGACCTCGCCCTGTACGCCCTCACCGTGCTGAACCTGCGCGGCGGCGCGCAGGCGGGCTGGACGCACGCCCTGGCCGCGAGCTACGCCGGCTTCTCGGTCGGCTACGGCCCCTCGCTGGTCGCCTGGGCCGACCGGCACTTCCTGCACCGCTTCGCCGGCGGCCCCGCGCCGCTGCCCTCGCCCACGTACGGCCCGGAGCGGACGGCGCACGAGTGGCGGATCGCCCGCCGGACGGTCGTCTCCGCCGTGATCACCCTGGCCCTGATCAGCCTGCTCGTCCCGCTGTCGGCCGGATCCGCCCACTTCGGCACCTTCGCCCAGTGGTACTGGAAGCTGGGCATCGCGGCCGTGGTCAACGTGGTCGTGGCCGGCTGCTTCTCGCTCTGGCCCAAGGAGGCGCCGGCGGGCGTCACCGTGGTGGACGGCCGGGTGGTCGAGCGGCCCGCCCCGGAGAAGGCGTCCCAGGACGCCTCCTAGGGCAGGCCCTAGCGGTTCTCCCCCGGCACCCAGAGCACGTCGCCGCGCTCCTTGTTGGCCACCCGGGCCAGGATGAACAGCAGGTCGGACAGCCGGTTGAGGTACTTCGCGGTCAGCGGGTTGACGGAGTCCCCGTACGCGTCGATCGCCGCCCAGGTCGAGCGCTCGGCCCGCCGCACGACCGTGCAGGCCAGGTGCAGGTGGGCGGCGCCGGGGGTGCCGCCGGGGAGGATGAAGCTGCGCAGCTTCTCCACCTGCTCCAGGTAGTGGTCGCAGTCCCCCTCCAGCCGGTCGACGTAGGACTGCAGCACCCGCAGCGGCGGGTACTTCGGGTCCTCGACCACGGGCGTGGAGAGGTCGGCGCCGACGTCGAACAGGTCGTTCTGGACCCGGACGAGCACGGCCGCGACGTCCTCGGGCAGTGCGCCGACCGCGAGGGCCACCCCGATCGCCGCGTTCGCCTCGTTGGCGTCGGCGTACGCCATCAGCCGCGGGTCGGTCTTGGTGGTCCGGCTCATGTCGCCGAGCGCGGTGCTGCCGTCGTCCCCGGTACGGGTGTAGATGCGCGTCAGATTGACCATGCGGCCAGCCTAGCCGGGCACGTTAGGCGACGTTAACCCTTTGCCCGGGGGGAGCCGCCTCCAGCCAGGCCAGGAAGCCGGTGAGCGCGTCCTCGCTCATCGCCAGCTCCAGCGGCGCCCCGTTGTGCAGGCAGCGCAGCACCACCGAGCCGGAGAGCAGCGCCAGCTCCTCCTGGCCCTCCGGGTAGCGCCGGCCGAGGACCTCGATCTCCCGGCGGGGCAGGACCTTGCGCGGGCGGGGGGCGTACGAGAAGACCCGGAACCACTCGATCGAGTCGCCGCTGTATCGGCCGATACCAAAAACCCACCCCTTGCCGTCGGTCGGTGGGACCGGGGCGGAGGTGGGCTTGCCGTTCTCGTCGAGGTCGGGCTGCGTCGAGGCGTCGGCGGGCATTTTGAGCCGGTAACTGCAGTCGAACGTGCCGCCGACCCGCTGGATCAGGCGGCGGCGTACGGCGAAGGCCATCAGGCCGATCACTCCCAGCGCCACGACCGCCGCACACACCACAAGCGCGAGGACCATGCTCACCTACCTCCTCGCTACCCGCGTTCCCCGTTTCACGGCCGTCCCGGACGGCCGCGCTGACCTACCAACTACGACGACAGTCCCGGGGTCACGCTCGCGCGTCCCCGGGACCGTCGGTCGACCCCGCCAAGTCGGGGTCCGGCACACTCAGGCGTGGGCCTTGAGGCCGCGCGCCGCGAACAGCCGGACCTCGGCGCGACGCTCGGCGTGCGCGTCCAGGTCGGACTTGGCCTCCTCCAGCGCGCGCTCGGCACGCGCGACATCGATCTCGTCCGCCAGCTCGGCGATCTCCGCGAGCAGAGACAGCTTGTTGTCGGCGAAGGAGATGAAGCCGCCGTGCACCGCGGCGATGACGGTGCCGCCGTCCACCGTGCGGATGGTGACCGGACCGGTCTCCAGCACGCTCAGCACCGGGGTGTGGCCCGGCATGATGCCGGTGTCACCGGAGGCCGTACGGGCGACGACGATGGTGGCCGCACCGGACCACACCTTGCGGTCGGCTGCGACCAGCTCGACGTGCAGCTCAGCCAACGTGGGCTCCTAGGCTCATGCAACCCCCGATTACTCGGGAGTTTCGGTAAGAATAACGGCCCCGCGCCTCCGGCATGAAACCGGCGGCACGGATTTGACCGGAATCACAGCCGATGTGCCGTGAGGGGTGGTCCCCAGGCTCGGGGGCCACCCCTCACGGTCACTCAGCTGCTACCGGCCGCGATTACTTCTTCGCCAGCTCGGCGGCGTTCTTCTCGAGGTCCTCGATGCCACCGCACATGAAGAAGGCCTGCTCCGGAACGGAGTCGTACTTGCCGTCGGCGATCGAGTTGAAGGCCTCGATGGTCTCCGACAGCGGCACGGTCGAACCCTCGACACCGGTGAACTGCTTCGCCACGTAGGTGTTCTGCGAGAGGAAGCGCTCGATGCGACGGGCACGGTGGACCGTGATCTTGTCCTCTTCGGACAGCTCGTCCATACCGAGGATGGCGATGATGTCCTGGAGGTCCTTGTACTTCTGCAGGATCCCCTTGATACGGACGGCCGTCTCGTAGTGGGTCGCCGTGATGTACCGCGGGTCGAGGATGCGGGACGTGGAGTCCAGCGGGTCGACGGCCGGGTAGATGCCCTTCTCCGAGATCGGGCGCGACAGAACGGTCGTCGCGTCCAGGTGGGCGAAGGTGGTGGCCGGGGCCGGGTCGGTCAGGTCGTCCGCGGGGACGTAGATCGCCTGCATCGAGGTGATCGAGTGACCGCGGGTCGAGGTGATGCGCTCCTGGAGGAGGCCCATCTCGTCGGCCAGGTTCGGCTGGTAGCCCACCGCGGAGGGCATGCGGCCGAGCAGGGTCGACACCTCGGAACCGGCCTGGGTGAACCGGAAGATGTTGTCGATGAAGAGGAGCACGTCCTGCTTCTCGACGTCACGGAAGTACTCCGCCATGGTCAGCGCGGAGAGCGCGACGCGCAGACGGGTGCCCGGCGGCTCGTCCATCTGGCCGAAGACCAGCGCGGTCTTGTCCAGGACGCCCGAGTCGACCATCTCGTCGATGAGGTCGTTGCCCTCACGGGTGCGCTCGCCGACGCCGGCGAACACCGACACACCACCGAAGTTCTCGGCGACGCGGTAGATCATCTCCTGGATCAGAACGGTCTTGCCGACACCGGCACCACCGAACAGACCGATCTTGCCACCCGTGACGTACGGGGTGAGCAGGTCGATGACCTTGATGCCGGTCTCGAACATCTCGGTCTTGGACTCGAGGTCCTTGAACTCGGGGGCCTTGCGGTGGATCGGCCAGCGGACCTCGACCTGCTTGTCGAACTCCGCCTTGTCGACGTTCAGCACGTCACCGAGGGCGTTGAACACCTTGCCCTTGGTGATCTGGCCGACCGGCACCGAGATGGCGGAGCCGGTGTCGGTGACCTGCGAACCGCGGACCAGGCCGTCGGTCGGCTGCATCGAGATGCCGCGGATCAGGCCGTCGCCGAGGTGCTGGGCGACCTCGAGGGTGAGGGTCTTCTTGCCCGAGCCGTCGGGGTTGTCCACCTCGACGTGCAGGGCGTTGAACATGTCCGGAATCGCGTCGACGGGGAACTCCACGTCGACGACCGGGCCGATGACCCGCGCGACGCGGCCCGTCGCCGTGGTCGGCTCAACAGTGGTGGTCATACTCATTCGCTCCCGCGGCTAGCGTCGGCGAGGGCGTTGGCGCCGCCGACGATCTCGCTGATTTCCTGGGTGATCTCGGCCTGACGGGCCGAGTTGGCAAGCCGCGTGAGCGACTTGATGAGCTCGCCGGCATTGTCCGTCGCGCTCTTCATCGCGCGGCGGCGGGCGGCGTGCTCGGAAGCGGCCGACTGCAGCAGCGCGTTGTAGATCCGGCTCTCGACGTACCGCGGCAGCAGCGCGTCGAGCACGCCCTCCGCCGACGGTTCGAAGTCGTACAGCGGGAAGATCTCCGACTTGGCCGGCGTCTGGTCGCTGAGCTGGACCTCGTCCAGCTTCAGCGGCAGCAGCCGCGCCGCGACCGCGTCCTGCGTCAGCATGGACACGAACTCGGTCGAGACCACGTGGAGTTCGTCCACGCCGCCGGTCTCGGCCGTGAAGGCCTCGATCAGCTCGGCCGCCACCGTCTTCGCGTCGCCGTAGGTCGGCTTGTCCGAGAAGCCCGTCCACGAGTTCCCCACCGCCAGGTTGCGGAAGGTGTAGTACGACAGACCCTTCCGACCGACGATGTAGGTCACGACGTCCTTGCCCTCGCCGCGCAGGCGCTCGGAGAGCGTCAGCGAGGCCTTGATGGCGTTGGACGAGTAACCGCCGGCCAGGCCGCGGTCCGCCGTGATCAGCAGGACCGCCGCGCGGGTGGCGTTCGGGTTCTCGGTGGTGAGCGGGTGCTTGGCGTTGGACCGGGTGGCCACCGCCGTCACCGCCCGGGTGAGCTCATCGGCGTACGGAGCGGAGGCCGCCACCGCGCGCTGCGCCTTGCCGATGCGCGCCGCGGAGATCATCTCCATCGCCTTGGTGATCTTCTTCGTCGCGGTGACAGAGCGGATCCGGCGCTTGTAGACCCGAAGCTGTGCTCCCATGGGTCGTTACGTCCTTTCCCTCGCTACCGGACTCAGGCCTGCTCGGAGAGCAGCTTGCCGTCGGCGGTCTGGTACCCCTGCTTGAACGACTCGATCGCGCCGGTCAGGGCGTCGACGGTGCCGTCGGCCAGCAGGCCGGTCTCGACGATGCCGGCGAGCAGGTCCTTGTGCTGCAGGCGGACGAAGTCGAGGAACTCGCGCTCGAAGCGGCGAATCTCCGCGACCGGGACGTCGTCCAGCTTGCCGGTGGTGCCGGCCCAGATGGAGACGACCTGCTCCTCGACCGGGAACGGCTGGTACTGGCCCTGCTTGAGCAGCTCGACCATGCGCGCACCGCGCTCCAGCTGGGCCTTGGAGGCCGCGTCCAGGTCGGAGCCGAAGCCGGCGAAGGCCTCCAGCTCACGGTACTGGGCGAGGTCCAGGCGCAGACGGCCGGCGACCGAGCGCATGGCCTTGATCTGGGCGGAGCCACCGACGCGGGAGACCGAGATGCCGACGTTCACGGCCGGGCGGATGCCGGCGTTGAACAGGTCGGACTCCAGGAAGCACTGGCCGTCGGTGATGGAGATGACGTTGGTCGGGATGTACGCCGAGACGTCGTTGGCCTTGGTCTCGATGATCGGCAGACCGGTCATCGAGCCGCCGCCGAGGGCGTCGTTCAGCTTCGCGCAGCGCTCCAGCAGGCGGGAGTGCAGGTAGAAGACGTCACCCGGGTAGGCCTCGCGCCCCGGCGGGCGGCGCAGCAGCAGGGAGACGGAACGGTAGGCCTCGGCCTGCTTCGACAGGTCGTCGAAGATGATCAGGACGTGCTTGCCGTCGTACATCCACTCCTGGCCGATGGCCGAACCGGTGTACGGCGCCAGGTACTTGAAGCCGGCCGGGTCGGACGCGGGAGCGGCCACGATGGTGGTGTACTCCAGCGCGCCGGCCTCCTCCAGGGCGCCGCGGACGGACGCGATGGTGGAGCCCTTCTGGCCCACGGCGACGTAGATGCAGCGGACCTGCTTCTCCGGGTCGCCCGAGCGCCAGTTGTCGCGCTGGTTGATGATCGTGTCGACGGCCACCGCGGTCTTGCCGGTCTGGCGGTCACCGATGATCAGCTGACGCTGGCCACGGCCGATCGGGGTCATCGCGTCGATGGCCTTGATACCGGTCTGCAGCGGCTGCTTGACCGACTTGCGGGCCATGACGCCGGGGGCCTGCAGCTCAAGGGCGCGACGGCCGCTGGCGGCGATCTCGCCGAGGCCGTCGATCGGGTTGCCCAGCGGGTCCACGACGCGGCCGAGGTAGCCGTCGCCGACCGGAACCGAGAGGACCTCGCCGGTGCGGCGCACGGTCTGGCCCTCTTCGATACCGCCGAACTCACCGAGGACGACGACACCGATCTCGCGGGTGTCGAGGTTCAGCGCGAGGCCGAGCGTGCCGTCCTCGAACTTCAGCAGCTCGTTCGCCATGACCGAGGGCAGGCCCTCGACATGCGCGATGCCGTCCGCCGCGTCAGTGACCGTGCCGACCTCTTCCACAGAAGCGGCGTCCGGCTGGTACGACTGGACAAAGTCGGCCAGCGCGTCCCGGATCTCCTCCGGACGGATCGTAAGCTCCGCCATCAGGCTTCCCTGCTCTCCTAGTTTGCGATCCTCGGCCCGCCGTTGAGGGCCGGCCGCAAGTACTCGACTCTCGGCCGGGTCGTATGAACCGGCCGTACGTTTTGCCGACTCCTTGGGGAGCCGGTTTCCCGACCGAGGGTCGGATGGGCTGCTCGGTCCTGCTCAGCCTTCGAGCGACTGGCGAGCGCCTTCGAGGCGGCTCGACACGGTGCCGTCGATGATCTCGTCGCCGATCTGCACCCGGACACCACCGACGACCTCGGGGTCGACGTCGATGTTCAGGTGGACCTGGCGGCCGTACATCCGGCCCAGAGCACCGCTGAGACGCTCCTTCTGGGTGTCCGACAGCGGCACCGCGCTGGTGACCAGGGCCACCATGCGGCCGCGGCGCGCGGAGGCGAGCTTCGAGTAGGACTCGAGGCCCTGCTCCAGGCTACGACCACGCGGCGCGTTGACGAGGGCGGTGACCAGCCGCACGGTGCCCGCGTTGGCGCGGCCGCCGAGCAGCTTGTTGATCAGCGCGGTCTTCGCGACGGCGCCGGCCTTCGGCTCGGTGAGCGCGGCGCGCAGCTCGTGCGAGCCGCTCACCACCCGGCCGAAGCGGAACAGCTCGTCCTCGACGTCGTCCAGGGTGCCGGCCTTGTCCGCGGCGATGACCTCGGCGTAGGCGGCGAGCTCCTCGGTCGCGTCCACCAGGTCACGCGCACCCGACCAGCGGGACCGGACCAGGCCGGAGACCAGGTCGACGGTCTCGCCCGAGACCTGACCGGTCAGCAGCGAGGTGACCAGCTGGGCCTTGTCCTGACCCGACCGGGACGGGTCGGTCAGGACGCGGCGCAGCGACACCTCGCGGTCCAGCACGACCGTGACGGCGGCGAGCTCCTCGGCCAGCTTGGCCGCGTCCACCGAGGTGGAGTCGGTCAGGCTGTCCAGGTTCTTCCGGCCGGCGGCGAGCGCCTCGCGGCTGGCGCCGATCACTTGGCCGCGCCCTGAGCCACGGTGGCCTTGGCCTCGAGCTCGTTCAGGAAGCGGTCGATCACGCCGCTCTGCCGGGCGTTGTCCTCGAGGGACTCGCCGACGATGCGGGAAGCCAGCTGGGTGGCCAGCGAACCCACGTCCTGACGCAGGGCGGCAGTCGCCTGCTTCTTGTCGGCCTCGATCTGGGCGTGGCCGGCGGCGACGATGGCCTCGCGCTGACGCTGGCCCTCCTCGCGCATCTCGGTGAGCTGGGCGGCGCCCTGCTCGCGAGCCTGCTCGACGATGCGGGCGGCCTCGTGGCGCGCCTCGGCGAGCTCGGCGCGGTACTGCTCAAGCAGGGCCTGGGCCTCGGCCTGAGCGGCCTCGGCACGCTCCATGCCGCCTTCGATGGCGTCCCGACGCTCCGACAGCACCTTCTCGATGCTGGGGAGGAGCTTCTTGCCGAGCAGACCGAAGACGATGAAGAAGCAGAGCAGGCCGATGATGACCTCGGGCCACGCGGGAAGCAGGGGGTTCATCTTCTCCCCCTCCTCCGCGAGGTTAGCCACGAAACTCATATCTGGACCTTCCTCGAAAGGGTCTAACGGCGGGGAATTACTTGCCGGCGCCGAAGACGAACGGCATGACGATGCCGATGAGGGCGAGCGCCTCGGTCAGCGCGAAGCCGATGAACATGTTGGAGCGGATCAGGCCGGCAGCCTCGGGCTGACGGGCCATGGCCTGGACACCGTTACCGAAGATGAGACCAACACCGATGCCGGGGCCGATCGCGGCGAGGCCGTAACCGATCGAGGCGACGGAACCGTAGACCTCAGCGAGGTTCTGCATTTCAGCTTGTCCTTTGCGGGGTGGTGGACCGGTGGTGGTTGGCCACCGGGCGTTCGGGAGGGGAAGCAGCCGGGGCTGCGAGGCTCAGTGCGCTTCTTCCAGGGCACCGGCGATGTAGCTGCTGGCCAGCATCACGAAGATGTAGGCCTGCAGGAACTGCACCAGCAGCTCGAAGGCGGTGAGGCCGACGGCGACCACGAAGGAGGCCGAGCCGTACAGCGCGCCCAGGGTCGGGCTGAGCAGGTACCAGGAGGCGACGGAGAACATCACGACCAGCAGGTGGCCCGCGAACATGTTCGCGAAGGCTCGGACCGCCAGGGTGAAGGGGCGCACGAAGATGTTCGAGAAGAACTCGATCGGGACCAGGATGAACATGACCCAGCCGGGGATGCCCGACGGCCAGCAGAGGTTCTTCAGACCGCCGACGAAGCCGTGCTTCTTGAAGGTCAGCGTCATGTAGGTGATCCACACGACCGCGGCCAGGCCCGCGGGGAAGGCGATCGACGCCGTCACCGGGAACTGCGCGAACGGGATGATCGACATGATGTTCATCAACCAGACGAAGAAGAACATCGAGACCAGCATCGGAACGTACTTCTCGCCGTTCTTGCCGATCGTCTCCATCACGATGGAGCGCTTGACGAAGTCGTAACCGATCTCGCCGACCAGCTGCAGCTTGCCGGGGACCAGTCGCGGCTTGGCGAAGGCGGCCCAGAAGAACACGACGACCAGCAGCGCGACGATGATCGACAGCAGCATCGGCTTGTTGAAGTCGATGCCGCCGACCGAGAAGATCGGCTTGAACTGGAACTCGTTCAGACCCGGGGCCGGGAAGCCGCAGCCAGCGTCCCCGAAGTGGCAACTGCCTGAGGCGAGGGACGTGAGTTCAGCACTCACCACGGACTCCTTCGTCGTGACGCATGGTTACGGCAACCTCGGTGTGTCGGCGTGGCCTGCGACCACGGAGCGGCACTGGAACTTGATGGGTATCTCGCCGACCCCGCACGACGGCGCGCTGCGCTGCTGCGGGATCATCGAAGACTGCGCGGGTCCGGGGGGCGATCAGTCCGCGATCCGGACAGACCAGGCCTCTTCCCGTACTCCGTTGTTGCGACGGACGATAGCAGCCCGTCAGTGCGGCATAAACACCGCCCCCCTCGTTGGGGGGACAGTCGGGCCTCGTCACTGTTGACGACCCTTGTCGGAGGGCTTGTCACCCTTGCTTTCCGAGGCGTGAGGGTCGACGTAGAACATCTTGGCCTTGAGTGCGCCGCGCACCTGGAAGCCGGTGAAGATCAGCACGCAGCCGATCAGCGTGAACGCGAAGGTCTGCCGGTTGAAGAGGTCGGTGTCCTTGAAGACCGCCAGGACGATGCCGACCAGCAGGATCTGGGTGGTGTACACCAGCAGCGCCGCGGCCATCATGATCTGCGGGTTCGACCTGGTCAGCCGGTCGAGCGCGATCTGGCCGGAGCTGAAGAAGGCCAGGACGAGCAGGGCGCCGAAGAGGGCGCCGAGCAGGCCCTTCCCACCGGCGACGGCGAAGGAGATCGCCATGGCGATGATCCCGGCGACCGCAGTGGGAATCGCGGCGCCTCGGAGGACCCGGGCGTCGGGGGACGGCATGTCGGCAGCTCCGGCGGCATGTCGATGTGGCGGGGGACGGGCACAGATGGTGGCGGGGTGACACCGGACCGAGTGGCCGCCGCCGGACCGCCCGCGGTGAGCGGCGGATCCGTCGAAGGAGACCGACCAGGGACGGAAGTCCTCCACCTGTCAGGTCTTTCGGCGCGTTCTCGGTACTCGTGAACGGTATCACAAACTATTTGATGAGAGCTTTACCATGAATGTGTGGCTCCTGTCACACCGATGGCGCAACGAATCCGCCGTACGGGTGAGCCCATTTGACGGATCGTCAACTTCGGTGTCACCGGCGGCCGGTGGCCTTGTGGTGGTCGGCGGACGCGGAGGACCCGTGGCCCGCTTCACCCAGAAGTTGCTTGTCCTTCGCCGACAGTTCGGCCATCGGGGCGGACGACGAGCGCCGCCGGTACCGCGGCGGGACGAAGGACTGCACCGCCCGGGGCGCCCGCGGCCGGAACCGCGGCGTCAGCAGGACCACCAGGCCGACCAGGCAGAGCCCGGCGAGGGTCAGCACCACCGTGCGGCCGGTCTTGGTCACCGAGAAGGCGACCGTGCCGAAGGCGATCAGCGCGGCCCAGAAGTACATGATCAGCACGGCCCGGCTGTGCGAGTGCCCGACCTGGAGCAGCCGGTGGTGCAGGTGGCGCTTGTCGGCGGCGAACGGGGACTGGCCGGCCCAGGTGCGGCGCACCACCGCGAGCAGCAGGTCGGCCAGCGGCAGCGCGATGACCGTCAGCGGCAGCAGCAGCGGGATGTAGATCGGCACCAGGGTGTGCACGGTGGCGGTCTGCGAACCGGTCTCGCTGTTGATCAGGTCCGGGTCGACCCGGCCGGTGATCGAGATCGCGGCGACGGCCAGCATCAGGCCGAGCATCATCGAGCCGGAGTCGCCCATGAAGATCCGCGCGGGGTGCATGTTGTGCGCCAGGAAGCCCAGGCACATGCCGATCAGCAGCACGCTGAACAGCACGGCGGGGGCAGCGTCGGAGATCGTGTAGCCGTACCAGAGCCGGTAGCTGTACAGGAAGAAGGCCATCGCGGCGATGCAGACCATGCCGCCCGCCAGGCCGTCCAGCCCGTCGATGAAGTTCACCGCGTTGACCATGACGACGACCAGGGTGACCGAGATGACCATGCCCTGGGTCGGGCTCACCGCGACCGAACCGACGCCGGGCACCGGGAGGCTGATCACCGTGACGCCCTGCCAGACCATCACGCCGGCGGCGATCATCTGGCCGCCCAGCTTGACCAGGGCGTCCACGCCCCACTTGTCGTCCAGCACCCCCAGCAGGAACATGATCCCGGCGCCGGACAGCAGCGCGCGGATGTCACTGCCCCCGTTGAACACCTTGCTCAGGTTGTCCAGCTGGGAGGCGACCAGGATGCCCGCGCACAGTCCGCCGAACATCGCGATGCCGCCGAGCCGCGGAGTGGGCTCGCGGTGCACGTCGCGGGCGCGGACCGGGGGCATCGCGCCCGCCGCGATGGCGAACTTCCGGACCGGACCGGTCAACAGGTAGGTGACGGCGGCGGTGCAGAACAGCACCAGCAGATACTCACGCACCACTGGCCTCCTGCATCACTGTCGAACGGGGAGGTACCGAAGGTACTCCCCTGCCTTCCCGGGGTTCGAGGTGCGTCGCCACGGCACACACCTTATTGAGTCGGACGCCCGGGACGTGCATCGCGGTTCGCTCTCCCGGGTAGGAGATCCGAATACCTGTGGACCCGCGGGCCTCAGACTCCCCCGGCGAAGGCCGCCGCCAGCTCCCGGACCCGCGCCGCGACCGGCCCCGGGGCCTCCCCGGCGAGCAGCCGGGCGATCAGGGCGGCGATCGCGGTCAGCTCCGCCTCCCCCATCCCCTGGCTGGTCACGGTGCCCGTGCCCAGCCTGATCCCGGAGGTGTCGGCGGCCGGCGCCGGGTCGTACGGCAGTGCGCACTTGCCGAGCAGCAACCCGGCCGCCGCGCAGCGCCGTTCGGCCTCCGCGCCGGTCACGCCGAGCGGGCTGACGTCGGCGGTCACCAGGTGGGTGTCGGTACCGCCCGTCAGAGGGCGCATTCCGGCCTCTGCGAGCCCCCTGGCGAGCGCCTGCGCCCCGGACACCGCCCGCTGGGCGTACGCCCGGTAGGCGGGCGTCCCGGCCTCCGCGAGGGCCACCGCCTTGCCGGCCACCTCGTTCATCGCCGCGCCGCCCTGGCTGAACGGGAACACCGCCCGGTCGATCCGCTCGGCCAGCTCCGCGGTGGACAGCAGCAGACCGCCGCGCGGGCCGCGCAGCAGCTTGTGGGTGGCGGCCACCGTGACGTCCGCGTACGGCACCGGGGAGGGCGCCACACCGGCCGCGACCAGGCCGGTGGTCTGCGCGACGGAGGCGATCAGATAGGCGTCCACCTCGTCGGCGATCTCCCGGAAGGCCGCCCAGTCCGGGTGCCGGGGGTGGGAGATCGAGCCCGCCACGACGGCCTTCGGGCGGTGCCGCCGGGCCAGCTCGCGCACCTGGTCGAGGTCGATCAGGCCGTCGTCCGCGCGCACGCCGTAGCCGGTGAACTCGAACCAGCGGCCGGAGAAGTTGGCCCGCGAGCCGCAGCTGAGGTGGCCGCCGTGCTCCAGCGACATCGCCAGCACCCCGTCACCGGGCCGCAGCAGCGCCGCGTAGGCCGCGAGCATCGCCGAAGTCGCCGAGCGGGGCTGGACGTTGGCGTGCGGCGCGGCGAACAGCGCGCGGGCCCGGTCGATCGCCAGCAGCTCCGCGGCGTCCGCCAGCGCGCAGCCGGTGTGGTGCCGGCGGCCGGGGTAGCCCTCGGCGTACTTGTCGATCAGCGGCCCGGTCAGCGCCGCCAGCACGGCGGGCGAGGTGAGGTTCTCCCCCGCCAGCAGCTGGATCGTTTCGGCGCGCCGCTCGGACTCGGCGGCCAGCAGGTCGGCGATCTGCGGATCCGCCCGGTGCAGCGCCTCGGACGCCCACGGGCGCCCCGTCGTCGTGGTCGGGCCGGTCGCGGCATCGGTGACGGTCATGGCAGGGCTCCCGGGCGCGGCAGGGACGGTGCCCCCAGCGTAGGACCGTCGCCCCCGTACGGCCCGCCGAGAAGGGGCCGTTCGGGCCCGCTATCTGGCGCTCGGCTCGCCTCCGGGCCGCTCTCACCCGGTGCCGACGGTCGGCGCTCCAATGCCCCTCTCCCCCAGCCTTCGGCCGGGGGTACCCCCATCTCGGGGCCTCCTCGCTTCTCCCTTTCGGCACCGGCGCGGCCCTTCGGCTCGCTCGCGCGGCTCGCTCGCGCGGCTCGCTCGGGCGCGTCAGCGCGGCGCGGGCACACCCGTCAGCGCGGTGACCACCGGGTCGACCGCGTGGAATATCTCCTCGCCGCAGTTGCGGAACATGCCGATCGGAGCGCCGTACGGGTCGTCCACCTCGTCGGACTCCGGGGTCGCGGCCAGCAGCCAGCCGCGCAGCGCGGCGGCGGCCCGCACCAGGGCGCGGGCCCGCTCGGTGACGTCGGCGCCGCGGCGCGGGTCGGGCAGGGTGCCCGGGTCGATCGTCCGGACCAGCCGGGTGAACTCCTTCATCGTGAAGGTGCGCAGGCCCGCCTCGTGGCCCATCGAGATCACCTGGGCGCGGTGGTCCAGGGTCGCGGTCAGCACCAGGTCGGCCTCGACCACGTGCTCGTCCAGCAGCTCCCGGCCGGTGAAGCCACCGCTGTCGGCGCCGTACTCGTCGAGCACGGTCGCCGCGTGGTCCTCCATCGGCGCCCCCACGTGGCCCCAGGTGCCGGCGCTCTCCACCAGGATCCGCCCGGCCACCCGGGGACTCAGCCGGGTGTCCAGCTCACGCCGGGTGAGCCGCTCGGCTATCGGCGAGCGGCAGATGTTCCCCGTACAGACGAACAGGATCCGGAAGTGGTCCAGCGGCCTGGGACCCACGCTCAGGTACGGCGCTATGCCGGGCCCGTCATGGAGCGAGGCGGTGGGTGTCAACTTCCGGCCTCCAGGTCGGGGACGACCTCCCTCAGCTGCTCGATGCTGATCGCCCCGGCCCGCAGGAGCACGGGCACCTTGCCGGTCACGTCGACGATGGACGAGGCGGTGGCGTGGTCGGCCCTGCCGCCGTCCAGGTAGACCGAGATCGCGTCGCCCAGCTGGGCCTGCGCCTCGTCACAGGTCGCCGGGGACGGGCCGCCGGTCTTGTTGGCGCTGGAGACCGCGAGCGGGCCCGTGCTGTTCAGCAGCTCGATGGCGACCGGGTGCAGCGGCATCCGGACCGCGACGGTGCCGCGGGTCTCGCCGAGGTCCCAGCGCAGCGAGGGCTGGTGCTTGGCGACCAGGGTGAGGCCGCCGGGCCAGAACGCGTCGACCAGTTCCCAGGCCTGCTCGGAGAAGTCGGTGACCAGGCCGTGCAGGGTGGTCGGCGAGCCGACCAGGACGGGCGAGGGCATGTTGCGGCCACGGCCCTTGGCGGCCAGCAGCTCGCCGACGGCCTCTGGGGAGAAGGCGTCCGCACCGACCCCGTACAGGGTGTCGGTGGGCAGCACGACGATTTCGCCGCGGCGGATGGCCGATGCGGCCTCCCGCAGGCCGGTGGCGCGGTCCCCGGCGTCGGCACAGTCGTAGCGGCGGCTCATCGGTGCGGTCCCCTTCCGGAAAGGCTCATGACGTTCACGGCGAGCTTCACAGCGCGGCCCTGCGGGCGGTCGTGCTGTGCTCGATCGTTCACAACCCGACCCTTCGGGCGGTTGTGCTGTGCTCGATCGTTCACAACCCGACCCTTCGGGCGGTTGTGAAGCGCGGTCGGTTGTTCAGGTCGCGGTGGTCGGCGGTGTCCGTCCACCCGCGTTCCTCGTTGAAGATCCACGGCACCTGGCCGCCCTGCTGGTCGGCGTGCTCGATCACCACCGCGCCGCCCGGGCGCAGCAGCCGGGCGGCCACCCGCTCGATGCCGCGGATGGTGTCCAGGCCGTCCTCGCCGGAGAACAGGGACATCTGCGGGTCGTGGTCGCGGGCCTCCGGCGCGACGTACTCCCACTCGGTGAGCGGGATGTACGGCGGGTTGGAGATCACCAGGTCGAAGCGGCCGTCCCAGGAGCGGTCGTCCTCGAAGGCCTTGGTGGCGTCACCGGCGTGCAGGGTGACCCGGGCGCGGTCCGGGCTGGCCTCGATGTTGCGCCGGGTGTACTCCAGCGCCCCCTCGTCCAGCTCGAAGGCGTGCACGGTCGAGCGCGGCAGCTCCTGGGCCAGGGCGAGCGCGATGGCGCCGGAGCCGGAGCACAGATCGACCACCAGCGGCTCGGCGACGTCCATGTCGCGCACGGCGTCTATGGCCCACTCGACGACCGTCTCGGTCTCCGGCCGGGGCACGAACACCCCGGGGCCGACCGCCAGTTCGAGGTAGCGGAAGAACGCCCGCCCGGTGATGTGCTGCAGCGGCTCGCGGGCCTCGCGGCGCGAGACCGCCTCCCAGTAGCGGGCGTCGAAGTCGGCGTCCTGCACGGTGTGCAGCTGGCTGCGCTTGACGTTGTGGACGTAGGCGGCGAGTTCCTCCGCGTCGAAGCGCGGCGACGGCACGCCGGCCGCGGCCAACCGCTGGGTGGCCTGGGCCACCTCGGCGAGCAGCAGGTTCATCCGTACGACCTCATGTTTCTGCGCTCCGGCTCCGGTCTTGCGTCGGGCCGGGGCGCGCCGGTCTCAGTTCTCTTGGGCCGCGGCGAGCTTGGCCGCCGCGTCCTTGTCGACACAGGACTGGATCACGGCGTTCAGGTCGCCGTCCAGGACCTGGTCCAGGTTGTACGACTTGAACCCCGTGCGGTGGTCCGAGATGCGGTTCTCCGGGTAGTTGTACGTCCGGATCCGCTCGGAGCGGTCCACCGTGCGGACCTGGCTGCGACGCGCGTCCGAGGCCTCCCGCTCGGCCTCCTCCTGCGCGGCGGCCAGCAGCCGCGAACGCAGGATGCGCATCGCCTGCTCCTTGTTCTGCAGCTGGCTCTTCTCGTTCTGGCAGGACGCCACGATACCGGTCGGCAGGTGGGTGATCCGGACCGCCGAGTCGGTGGTGTTGACCGACTGGCCGCCGGGGCCGGAGGAGCGGTAGACGTCGATCCGCAGGTCGTTCGCGACGATCTCGACCTCGACCTCCTCCGCCTCGGGGGTGACCAGCACGCCCGCCGCGGAGGTGTGGATGCGGCCCTGCGACTCGGTGGCGGGGACGCGCTGCACGCGGTGCACGCCGCCCTCGTACTTCAACCGGGCCCAGACGCCCTGGCCGGGCTCGCTGTTGCCCTTGGTCTTCACGGCGACCGAGACGTCCTTGTAGCCGCCGAGGTCGGACTCGTTGGAGTCGATGATCTCGGTCTTCCAGCCGATCCGCTCGGCGTAGCGCAGGTACATCCGGAGCAGGTCGCCGGCGAACAGCGCGGACTCCTCGCCGCCCTCACCCGCCTTGATCTCCAGGATGACGTCCTTGTCGTCGCTCGGGTCGCGCGGGACGAGCAGCAGCCGCAGTTCCTCGGTCAGCTCGTCGCGGCGCGCCTCGGACTCCTTCACCTCGGAGAGGAACTCCGGCTCCTCGGCGGCGAGTTCGCGCGCGGCCTCGATGTCCTCGCCGGCCTGCTTCCACTGCCGGTAGACCCGGGTGATCGGGGTCAGCTCGGCGTACCGCTTGGCCAGCTTGCGGGCGTTGTTCTGGTCCGCGTGGACGGACGGGTCGGCCAGCCTCGTTTCGAGGTCGGCGTGCTCGACGAGGAGCTCTTCGACTGCCTCGAACATGGGGTGGCCTTCTTCCCGGGGACTCGGATCGTGCGGAGGGCGGAACGGGGCGGAGCTGTGCGGTACGCGCTGGGACGCGAACGGCGCCGGCCCCCAGCGCCCCCGACAACGAGTACGGGGGCACCGGGAACCGGCGCCGAGGGAGCGCTAGGCCTTCGCGCTGTGCTGCTTGCCGAAGCGGGCCTCGAAGCGGGCCACGCGGCCGCCGGTGTCGAGGATCTTCTGCTTGCCGGTGTAGAACGGGTGGCACTGCGAGCAGACCTCGGCGCGGATCACGCCACTGGTCTCGGTCGAGCGGGTGGTGAACTCGGCGCCGCAGGTGCAGGTCACGTTGGTGACCACGTACTCCGGGTGAACGTTGGGCTTCAAGGGGTTCTCCTAGTTTTCGGGAGGGCACCGGGTCGGCGACTGGAGTGCCGCACGTGAACCGGGACCGACGGACCAGTCTGCCAGGACCGGCCGCATCTTCCCAAACCGGGGCCCGCCGCGGCTTATTCCGGGGGACATTCCGGACGCTTCGCACGGCCTCCCGGAGGGTGGCGCAGGCGCGCGGGCCGGCGGCTCAGCGGACGGCGGAGGCCTTCACGGTGGGCTGCACGGACGACTTCACGGACGGCTTCACGGACGGCCCGGCGGCGCCCGCCGCCGGGGCCGTGGGGGCCGCCTGGGCGGGGTTCTCCGGCTGGGCCGAGACGACCGCCTGCGGGAGGGGCTGGTCGGCCTTGAGCGCCGCCCAGACGTTCCCGGCCTGCGGCTGCTGCTCGACCACCCGGTTGGGGTCGCTGGGCGCGGTCACCACCGGCAGGGTGACCATGGACAGCTGGTCCGGCCCGATCCCCTTGAGCTCCTGCACCAGCCCGACCAGGGAGTTCACCGAACCGAGCGCGGAGTCGGTGGTGACGCTCTTGGTCATGGTGTCGCCGATCGACCACAGCTTGACCGGGTTGGAGAACAGTCCGATCCCGCCGGCCTGCTGGAGCAGCGACTTGACCATCTGCTTCTGCAGCTCGATCCGGCCGAGGTCGCTGCCGTCGCCGACGCCGTGCCGGGTGCGCACGAAGGCCAGCGCCTGCTGCCCGTCCAGGTGGTGCTCGCCGGCCGGCAGGTCGAGCCCGCTGTCCTTGTCGTGGATGGCCACCGTGGTGGTCACGGTGGCCCCGCCTATCGCGTCCACGACCCGGGCGAAGCCGGCGAAGTCCACCTGGAGGTAGTGGTCCATCCGCAGCCCGGTGAGCTGCTCGGTGGTCTTGACGGCGCAGGTCGCGCCGCCCGCCTCGAAGGCGCTGTTGTACATCGCGCGCTTGGCCGCCGGGACGGCCTTGCCGGCGCCGTCGGTGCACTGCGGGCGGTCGACCAGGGTGTCGCGCGGGATCGAGACGATCGAGGCCCTGGAGTGGTCCTGGTAGACGTGGACCACCATCGCGGTGTCGGACCGGGCGGAGTCGCCGGTGTCGCCGCCGGCCAGGTCGCCGTTCTCGCCGACCCGCGAGTCGGAGCCCAGCACCAGGATGTTGAAGGAGCCGTCGGTGGCGGCCGGGGGCCGCGCCTCGCCGAGGCGGGAGTCGATGTCGACGCTCTTGATGTTGCCGTTGAGCTTCAGGTACGCGTACGCCCCCGCGCCGCCGCCGGCGACGACGAGCGCGGCGACCGCGCAGGCGGACCACCGCAGGACCTTGCGGCGGCGACTCGGGACCCTCTTGTGCTCGGCCATACGGTCCAGAGTAAATCGGACAAGAAGATCAAATGGTCCCAAGCTGTCCCAACTCTGGAACAAAGCGGCCCTGAACGCACGGAACCCCGGACCGCTCGCGCGATCCGGGGTTCCGTGCTGCAGCGGAGTCCGCCTACGGTCAGTCGCCCGAACCGGGGGTGGTCTTGGCGATCTGCATCAGGAACTCGGCGTTGCTCTTGGTCTGCTTCATCTTGTCCAGGAGCAGCTCGATCGCCTGCTGCGAGTCGAGCGCGTGCAGCACCCGGCGCAGCTTCCAGACGATGGCCAGCTCCTCGCTGCCGAGCAGGATCTCCTCCTTGCGGGTGCTGGAGGCGTCCACGTCGACGGCCGGGAAGATGCGCTTGTCCGAGAGCTTCCGGTCGAGCTTGAGCTCCATGTTGCCGGTGCCCTTGAACTCCTCGAAGATCACCTCGTCCATCCGC
This sequence comes from Kitasatospora sp. NPDC059146, assembly GCF_042786665.1. Lineage (NCBI taxonomy): Bacteria > Bacillati > Actinomycetota > Actinomycetes > Kitasatosporales > Streptomycetaceae > Kitasatospora > Kitasatospora sp. NPDC059146. The sequence goes on from NZ_JBHZCY010000006.1 coordinate 114,299, forward strand.
GAGCCGGTCTCGACCAGCGCGGTGGCCAGGATGGTCAGCGAGCCGCCGTTCTCGATGTTGCGCGCGGCACCGAAGAACTTCTTCGGCGGGTACAGCGCGGTCGAGTCGACACCACCGGACAGGATGCGGCCGGAGGCCGGCGCCGCCAGGTTGTAGGCGCGGCCCAGGCGGGTGATCGAGTCCAGCAGGATGACCACGTCGTGGCCCAGCTCGACCAGGCGCTTGGCGCGCTCGATGGCCAGCTCGGCGACGGTGGTGTGGTCCTCGGCCGGGCGGTCGAAGGTCGAGGAGATGACCTCGCCCTTGACCGACCGCTGCATGTCGGTGACCTCTTCCGGACGCTCGTCGACCAGGACGACCATCAGGTGGCACTCGGGGTTGTTGTGGGTGATCGCGTTGGCGACCGCCTGGAGCACCATGGTCTTGCCGGTCTTCGGCGGCGCGACGATCAGACCGCGCTGGCCCTTGCCGATCGGCGACACCAGGTCGATGATCCGGGTGGTCAGCACGCCCGGGTCGGTCTCCAGGCGCAGCCGCTCCTGCGGGTACAGCGGGGTGAGCTTGTTGAACTCGGGGCGGCCGCGGCCGGTCTCCGGGTCCATGCCGTTGACGGAGTCCAGCCGCACCATGGCGTTGAACTTCTCGCGGCGCTCGCCCTCGCGCGGCTGGCGCACGGCACCGGTGATGGCGTCACCCTTGCGCAGGCCGTTCTTGCGGACCTGGGCGAGCGAGACGTAGACGTCGTTCTGGCCCGGCAGGTAGCCGGAGGTGCGCACGAAGGCGTAGTTGTCGAGGATGTCGAGGATGCCCGCGACCGGGATCAGGACGTCGTCGTCGCCGATCTGCGTGTCGACCGCCGGACCGGCCTCGAAGCCGTCACGGCCGCGACGGCCCCGACGGTCGCGGTAACGGCCCCGACGGCCGCGACGGCCGTCGCCGAACTCGTCGTCGTCGTAGCCGCCCTGCTGGACCTGCGGCTGCTGGGCCTGCTGGCCCTGGCCGCCCTCGCGGCGCTGCTGGCCGTCGCCCTGGGCCTGCTGCTGGCCCTGCTGGCCCTGGCGGTCGGTGCGCTCGCGGCGGTTGCGGCGGTCGCGACGCGACTCGCGGCCGTCGGCGTCCTGCCCGGCCTGGGCCTCGCCGGCGTCCTGACGCTCGGTGCGCTCGGTGCGCTCCGTACGCTCGGTGCGCTCGCCGCCGTCCCGGCGGTCACGGCGCTCGCGGCGGTCGCGACGGGTCTCGCGACCCTCCTCGCGGCCCTCGAAGGCGCGGGTCTCGGCCGGACGGTCGGCCTGCTTGGGCTCGGCCACGGCGACGGTGGCGGCCTCGGCGACGGCCTCCGCGGCCGCGACGGGCGCGGTCGGGGCGCCGGCGGCCGAGGTGGCGCGGCGGCGGGTGCGCTCGGCACGGGCCGGCGCGGCGGTCTCGGCGGCGGCCTGGACCGGGATCTCGATCTGGGCCTGCGGCTCGGCGGCCGGGGCCGCGGCAGCGGCGGCCTTGGTGCGGCGGGCCGGCTTCTCGGCCGGGGCCTCGGCGTCCGCCTTGGCGGCGGTGCGCTTGGCGGCCGGGGCGCCACCGGCGGCGAGCAGCGGGTCCCCGCCGCTCTTCTCCTTGATGGTCTCGATCAGCTGGCTCTTGCGCATGCGTCCGGTACCGGTGATGCCCAGGTCCGCGGCGAGCTTCTGCAGCTCGGCGAGGACCATGCCGTCCAGGCCAGCGGCGGCACTGCGGCGGCGGCGAGCCGGGGCAGCGGGGGCGGCGGTCGCGTCCGACGCTTCGGCGTCCGGGCGCGCGCCCATCAGATCGGTGGAGTCGCTCACTAAGGGTCCTTCCCTGGAGCGGACGTCGGCCTGTCTGGCTCGGCGACCGGTTGTGCTGTCCTGACCAACGCTCGACTGCGTCGGTCCGAGGCGGTGATCCCTCGAATGGCGGGAGCCCGTCGAGGGAGAGCTGCGAGGTGCGGTGCGTGAAGCACGGTGGTGCTGAGGTGGCGCGTGGGCCGGTCGTGTGTCGACCTCCCCAGAGGGCGTTGCGCCCACGCTGCCTGCGAATCCCGGGCCCCCGTCGCGTGACGGTGGCCCGCGCTCCGCCCGTCCTGGCCCCTAGTGGGAGGCCGCGGGTGGGAGTCAGGTGCCGTCACGGCTTCGGGATGCGACCGCTTGTCGCGCAGGCAGGCTGCGTACGCGCTGCGGTGGGCTCCCGGAGAATCGTCGCCCCGGACCTCGCGGCGGTTCCACGGCAGTGGAACGCTGGGATCGGGACGCGGCGCACCTAGCCCCGGAGGGCACCTGGTGCAGCAATGAGGTTAACACTACCGACCCCCTCAGACATTCCCCGACCTCGAGCTTGCCAATCGTGTCCGGACGGCCCGGCTCTGCACCGGGCCGAACCGGCAGCTCAGACGCCCAGTGGGAGCACGGTGGCCCCGGTGCGGTCGACGTCGAGCCGGTGCGCGGCGAACGCCGGGTCGCCGCCGTGGCCGTGGTGCCCGGCGAAGGAGAGCACCTTGTCGACGCCCGCCTCGTCGGTGAGCGCCAGCACGGTCGGGCCGGCCCCGGAGATGACCGCGGGGACGCCCTCCGCGCGCAGCGCGCCGACCAGCGCGGCGCTGTCCGGCATGGCGGAGGAGCGGTAGTCCTGGTGCAGCCGGTCCTCGGTGGCGGCGAGGAGCAGTTCGGGGCGCCTGGTCAGGGCCTCCACCAGCAGGCCGGAGCGGCCCGCGTTGACGGCGGCGTCGGCCAGCGGGACGGTCTTGGGCAGCAGGCCGCGGGCGGTCTCGGTGAGCACCTCGCCGGCCGGCACGAACACCACCGGGACGACCTGCGCGGAGGGCTCCAGGGCGACCGCCTTGGCCGACTCCTCGTCGGTCCAGGCGATGGTGAAGTTGCCGCGCAGGCAGGCCGCGACGTTGTCCGGGTGGCCCTCCAGCTCGGAGGCGAGGGCCAGCAGCGCGTCGTCGTCCAGCGCGGACGGGCCGCCGATGGTGACGGCGCGGGCGGCCACGATCCCGGCGCAGATGGCGGCCGAGGAGGAGCCCAGGCCACGGCCGTGCGGTATCCGGTTGGCACAGACCACTTCGAGGCCGCGCGGCTGGCCGCCGAGCCGGTCGAAGGCGGCCCGCATCGAGCGGACCAGCAGGTGGCGCTCGTCCCGCGGCAGCGTCTGCGCGCCCTCGCCGGCGATGTCGACGGAGAGGCCGGAGTCGGAGACCCGGACGACGACGTCGTCGTACAGGCCCAGCGCGAGCCCGAAGGCATCGAAGCCCGGGCCGAGGTTGGCGCTGGTCGCGGGAACCCGGACCCGGACGGCGGCGGCACGGAACGCAGGACCGGCCATGCGGTGGACTCTCCTGGGGAAATCGGGCGGCGCGGAGCGCGTCGTCGGTGCGAGGTGGGGAAAGGGCCGCGGCCTCTCGGGCCTGGCGGTCGCTGTCGTCGGCGCGGCCCGTACCAGGACGGGCCCGGGGCATGTGCCACACGGCCGGTCCCAGAGTATCGAAGAGAGGTTCCCCAGTGGTACACCCCGTGGGCCTTCGATCTGGTGTGTTGCCGGTTCTGGCCGGAATGCGCACCCCCCGCGGTCAGGGAGTGGGGTGGAATCGGATCGGAATGCGCAGCGGAATTGACACAAAAGTGTCACCGGAGAACTGTGACGGGCCGACCCCCGAAAGGGTCGGCCCGTCGAACTGTCAGGCCCCGCCGTCAGTCCAGCAGTCCGAGCCGCTGGGCCGCGGCCTCCGGGTCGACCGGGACGACCTGCGGCTGCGGCGCGCCGGCCACCGCCCAGTCCGGGTCCTTGAGGCCGTTGCCGGTCACCGTGCAGACGATCCGCTGGCCCGGGTCGACCAGGCCGGCCTCCGCCTTGGCCAGCAGGCCGGCCACCGAGGCGGCCGAGGCGGGCTCCACGAAGACGCCCTCCTGCGCGGCCAACAGCCGGTAGGCGGCGAGGATCTGACGATCCGTCACCTTGTCGATGAGGCCGCCGGACTCGTCCCGCGCGGCGAGCGCGAAGTCCCAGGAGGCCGGGTTGCCGATCCGGATCGCGGTGGCGATGGTCTGCGGCTTGAGGACGGGCGCGCCGTCCACGATCGGGGCCGAGCCGGCGGCCTGGAAGCCCCACATCCGCGGGGTGCGGGCGGCCATCCCGTCGGCGGCGTACTCCCGGTAGCCCTTCCAGTAGGCGGTGATGTTGCCCGCGTTGCCGACCGGCAGGACGTGGATGTCCGGGGCGTCGCCGAGCATGTCGACGATCTCGAAGGCCGCCGTCTTCTGGCCCTCGATCCGCACCGGGTTCACCGAGTTGACCAGCGCCACCGGGTACTTCTCGGACAGTTCGCGGGCGAGCGTCAGGCAGTCGTCGAAGTTCCCGTCGACCTGGAGGATCTTGGCGCCGTGCACCAGCGCCTGGCCCATCTTGCCCAGGGCGATCTTGCCCTGCGGGACGAGCACGGCGGAGACCATCCCGGCCCGCACCGCGTAGGCGGCGGCGGAGGCCGAGGTGTTGCCGGTGGAGGCGCAGATGACGGCCTGGGCACCCTCCTCCTTGGCCTTGGAGATGGCCATCGTCATCCCGCGGTCCTTGAAGGAACCGGTCGGGTTGGCGCCCTCGACCTTGAGGTAGACCTCGCAGCCGGTGCGCTCGGAGAGCACCTGGGCCGGTACCAGGGGCGTGCCGCCCTCCAGCAGGGTGACCACCGGGGTGGCCGCGGTGACCGGCAGGCGGTCCCGGTACTCCTCGATCAGGCCGCGCCACTGGTGGGTGTGCGCGCCTCGGACGACGTTCTCGGCAACGGCGTTCATGGCTGGTTCCTTATTCCCCTTCGACCCGCATGATGCTGGCCACGTCCCGCACGCTGTCCAGCGCGCGGAGCTTGTCGACCGTCGCCGACAGCGCGGCGTCGGTGGCACGGTGGGTGACCACGACGAGCGAGGCGTCGCCGTCGCGGCCCTGCTGGCGCACGGTGTCGATGGAGACGCCGTGCTCGGCGAAGACGGACGCGACCTGGGCGAGCACGCCCGCCCGGTCGTCCACGTCCAGGCTGACGTGGTAGCGGGTGACCACCTCGTCCATCGGCTTGGCGGGCAGCTGCGTGTACACGGAGTCACCGGGACCGGTGGACCCGGCCAGCTTGTTGCGGCAGACCGCGACCAGGTCGCCGAGCACCGCGGAGGCGGTCGGCGAGCCGCCCGCGCCCGGGCCGTAGAACATCAGCCGGCCGGCCGCCTCGGCCTCGACGAACACCGCGTTGTACGCCTCGCGGACGGACGCCAGCGGGTGCGAGAGCGGGATCATCGCCGGGTGGACCCGCGCGGTGACGGACGCGCCGTCGGCGGCCCGCTCGCAGATCGCCAGCAGCTTGACCACGCAGCCCATCGCCTTGGCGGAGGCGATGTCGGCGGCGGTCACCTCGGTGATGCCCTCGCGGTAGACGTCCGCCGCGGTGACCTCGGTGTGGAACGCGATCCCGGCCAGGATGGCGGCCTTGGCGGCGGCGTCGAAGCCCTCGACGTCGGCCGTCGGGTCCGCCTCGGCGTAGCCGAGCGCGGTGGCCTCCTCCAGCGCCTCCGAGTAGCCGGCGCCGGTGGTGTCCATCTTGTCGAGGATGAAGTTGGTGGTGCCGTTGACGATGCCCAGCACCCGGTTGACCTTGTCCCCCGCGAGGGACTCGCGCAGCGGGCGCAGCAGCGGGATCGCGCCCGCCACCGCGGCCTCGTAGTACAGGTCCACGCCGGCCGCGGCGGCCGCCGCGTGCAGCTCGGTGCCGTCCTTGGCGAGCAGCGCCTTGTTGGCGCTGACCACCGAGGCGCCCTTCGCGAAGGCGGACAGGATCAGCGATTTGGACGGCTCGATGCCGCCCACCACCTCGACCACGACGTCGATGTCACCGCGGCCCACCAGGGCCTCGGCGTCGGTGGTGATCAGGTGCTCGGGCACCCCGGGGCGCACCCGGCCGGCCCGGCGGACCGCGATCCCGGCGAGCTCGACCGGGGCACCGATGCGAGCGGCGAGGTCGTCGGCCGTCGTCGTCATGATGCGCGCCACCTCGGAGCCCACCACACCACAACCCAGCAACGCCACCTTCAGCGGGCGCGTACGCATCATCCGACTCCGCTCTGCATTCTTCGTGCTTCGGTATTTCCGGCGGTTTTCAGGGGCCGCCGGTCACTTCGGTCCGTACCAGTCTCGGGGACTTTCCGCACGGATCTACGGTCGTTCCATGATCTGAGACGAGAATTTCTTCATCCGATATCCAGGCGCAGGAGATCCTCCTCCGTCTCGCGCCGGACGATCACCCGGGCCGCGCCGTCCTTGACGGCGAGCACCGGAGGCCTGAGGGCGTGGTTGTAGTTGCTCGCCATCGAGCGGCAGTAGGCGCCGGTGGCGGGCACCGCGATCAGGTCGCCCGCGGCCAGGTCGGACGGCAGGAAGGCGTCCCGGACGACGATGTCGCCGGACTCGCAGTGCTTTCCGACCACCCGCACCAGCATCGGCTCGGCGTCGCTGGTGCGCGACACCAGCGCCACCGAGTACTCGGCGTCGTACAGCGCGGTGCGGATGTTGTCGGACATCCCGCCGTCCACGCTGACGTAGGTGCGCAGGCCCTCCAGCGGCTTGACCGTGCCGACCTCGTACAGCGTGAACGCCGTCGGGCCGACGATCGCCCGGCCCGGCTCCACGCTCAGCCGGGGGGCGTTCAGGTCGGCGGCGGCGCACTCCCGGCGGACGATCTCGGCCAGCGCGGCGGCGATCTCGGCCGGCTCGCGCGGGTCGTCCTCGCTGGTGTAGGCGATGCCCAGGCCGCCGCCCAGGTCGATCTCGGGCAGCTCGACGCCGTGCTCGTCCCGGATCCCGGCCAGCAGGCCGACCACCCGGCGGGCGGCGACCTCGAAGCCCGCCATGTCGAAGATCTGCGAGCCGATGTGCGAGTGGATGCCGCGCAGCTCCAGGCTGTCGTGGCCGAGCACCCGGCGCACCGCCTCGGCGGCCGCTCCCCCGGTGAGGGACAGGCCGAACTTCTGGTCCTCGTGCGCCGTGGCGATGAACTCGTGGGTGTGCGCCTCGACGCCGACGGTGATCCGGATCAGCACCTGCTGGCGCACGCCCTGGCGGGCGGCGATCGCGGCCAGCCGCTCGATCTCCTCGTAGGAGTCGACCACGATGTGCCCGACGCCGGTCTTCACGGCGTGCTCCAGCTCGTCCACCGACTTGTTGTTGCCGTGCAGCGCGATCCGCTCCGCCGGCATCCCGGCGGCCAGCGCCACCGCCAACTCCCCGGCGCTGCACACGTCGAGGTTGAGGCCCTCCTCGTGCAGCCAGCGCACGACCGCCTTGGAGAGGAAGGCCTTGCCGGCGTAGTAGACGTCCGCGTCGGCGCCGAAGGCGTCCCGCCAGGCGCGGGCCCGGCTGCGGAAGTCCTCCTCGTCCAGCACGTAGGCCGGGGTGCCGAACTCGGCCGCCAGCCGCTTGACGTCGATCCCGCCGACGGTGGCCACGCCCTCGGCGTCGCGGGCGACGGTGCGCGACCAGACCTTGGGGTCGAGCGCGTTCAGATCGGCCGGCGGGGCCTGGTAGTGGCCCTCGGGCAGGACATCACCGTGACGGGGGCCTGCGGGGTGTGCGGAGCGACTCATGTCCAAAGTCCTTCGAGACCTATGGCGAGGGGCGGCGACGGTCCTCGTTGACCGTCAGCCGCCCCCGCTGTGCGCTTGGGGGTGGTGCTTACATCCGCTCGGGCGCCGTCACGCCCAGGAGCGTGAGGCCGTTGGCGAGCACGGTGCGCGTCGCCTCGACCAGCCAGAGGCGGGCCCGGTGCGTGTCGTTGAGCTCCTCGTCGCCCTTGGGCAGGAACATGCAGTTCTCGTACAGGCGGTGGTACTTGCCCGCGAGCTTCTCCAGGTAGACGGCGACGCGGTGCGGCTCGCGCAGCTCGCCGGCCGTGGCCAGCACGCGCGGGAACTCGGCGAGGTGGCCGAGCACGTCGGACTCCCACTCGGTGGCGAGCAGCTCGGGTTTGAACTGCTCGGCCGTGCCCTTGTCCACGCCCAGCTCGGCCGCCTTGCGGGCGACACCGCACATCCGGGTGTGGGCGTACTGGACGTAGTAGACCGGGTTCTCGTTGGTCTGGCTGGTCAGGATGTTGATGTCGAGCGTGATCGTCGAGTCCGTGGAGGAGCGCGCCAGGGTGTAGCGGGCGGCGTCGACGCCGATCCAGTCGACCACGTCGTCGATCGTGATGATGTTGCCGGCCCGCTTGGACATGCGGACCTCTTCGCCGTCGCGAAGCATCTTCACGAACTGGCCGATCTTCACCTCGATGTTGTGGTTCATGTCGTCGCCCGCGCAGGCCGCGATGGCCTTGAGGCGGTTGACGTAGCCGTGGTGGTCGGCGCCCAGCATGTAGAGCGCGACCTCGGCGCCGCGGTCCCGCTTGGACAGGTAGTACGCGGCGTCGGCGGCGAAGTAGGTCTTGTCGCCGTCGGCCTTGATCAGGACGCGGTCCTTGTCGTCACCGAAGTCGGTGGTGCGCAGGAAGACCGCGCCGTCCTGGTCGAAGACGTGGCCCTGCTCGCGCAGCCGCTCGATGGCCTTCTCGACGGCGCCCGAGTCGTGCAGCGTCTTCTCCGAGAACCACACGTCGAAGTGGGTGCCGAACTCGTCCATCGAGCGCTTGATCTCGGCGACCATGAGCTTGAGGCCCTCGGTGCGGAAGACCTCCAGCTGCTCGGCCTCGGGCAGGTCGAGCACGCCCGGGACCGCGTCGGTGAGCGCCTTGGCGATGTCGACGATGTACTCGCCGACGTAGCCGCCCTCGGGCACCTCGCGGCCGTTCGCGGCGGCCTGGAGCGAGGCGGCGAACTTGCTGATCTGCACGCCGGCGTCGTTGAGGTAGTACTCGGTGGTGACGTCGGCGCCGGAGGCCCGCAGCACGCGCGCCAGCGAGTCGCCGACGGCCGCCCAGCGGACGCCGCCGATGTGGATCGGGCCGGTCGGGTTGGCGGAGACGAACTCCAGGTTGATCTTGAGGCCCTTGAGGGCCTCGTTGCGGCCGTAGGCCTCGCCCGCCTCGACGACGGTGCGGGCGAGCGCACCGGCGGTGGCGGTGTCCAGGGTGATGTTCAGGAAGCCCGGACCGGCGATGTCGACCTTGGCGACGCCGGTGATCCCTCGCAGGCGCTCGGCCAGGGCCTCGGCAACGGCTCGCGGCGGCTTGCCGGCCGCCTTGGCGAGCTGGAGGGCCACGTTCGTCGCGTAGTCGCCGTGGTCCCGGTTCTTGGGCCGCTCGACCGTCACGTGCTCGGGCACGGCGACGGCCAGCTCGCCCGCCTCGACGGCGGAGCTCACTGCGGCCTGGATTGCCTGGGAAAGGTCTGCGGGGGTCACGACGCCAAGCGTAGGCGAGACGGGGTACCCGCCCGCCACCCGGTTTGCCGGTTGAGACGCCGCGGGACGGCGCCCCCTGGGGTGTCAGCCGCGATCCGCACGCCCTGTTCGCTCAGGGCGAAACCCGGCGGGCCGTTCCGCGGCCGGCATCAGGCGCCGGACCAGGGCCACCAGGTCGGCGGGGTCGAAGGGCTTGCCGAGGGAGCCGTCCACCCCGACCGCCTCCCCCCGAGCGAGGTCCGCCGGGGTGCAGGCGCTCACGATCGCGATCGGCAGCCCGCTGGTGTCCGGGGTCGCGCGCAGCCGGGCCGCCGTCCGCAGGCCGTCCAGCCGAGGCATCACCACGTCCAGCGTCACCACGTCGGGCTTCACCCGGCGGACGACCTCCAGGCACTCGGCGCCGTCGGCGGCGGTCACCACCTCGAAGCCCTCGAGCTCCAGGTTGACCCTGATCAGCTGGCGGATCACCTCGCTGTCGTCCACCACGAGGACCCGCCCGGACACGACCGACACCTCACCGAGGGTATCGGCGGCCCCGCCGCCCCGTCCGGCCTTTGGACACTTCCGCCCGCCGGGTGGCCGCCCGGCGCCCCGACGATCTTTCCGGAAACCCGTGCACGGACCCTGCTGGAAGCCTGGTAGTGTTCATCCCGTCGGAACGCGCGAGTGACCGACAGGCCAACCGGCCCCCGTAGCTCAGGGGATAGAGCACCGCCCTCCGGAGGCGGGTGCGTAGGTTCGAATCCTACCGGGGGCACTTCGCAGGAAGTGCAATAGAGGCCCAGATCAGTGGAGTTGATCCACGGATCTGGGCCTTCGTCATGTCCGGGCGCGGACGCCCGGGACGGGGTGCCGACGGGCCCGGGCCCCGGGGGGAGGGGCCCGGACCCGTCGGGTCAGGGGGCGCTGCCCTCGACCTGGGTGTACAGGGTCGCGATGGTGTGGTCGAAGTAGGCGCTGTACGAGGTGTCGTCGCTGTCGCCGCCCTGCTGGTAGCCGCCGATCGCGCCGACCACGTCCCCGGTCGCGGTGTTGATCCAGGGGCCGCCGCTGGTGCCGGACGGGTACGCCGGGCAGTCGATCACCCGCTGGTAGGCGCTCTGCTGGGCGGTGGTGTTGGTGCAGAGGCTGGGCGTCTCGGCGCCGGCCGGGTAGCCGTAGAGGCGGACGGTCGCGCCGAAGGACTCGTCGGTGCCGAGCTTGTTGCCGCCGACCACGTCCTCGACGTTGCGGCCGTTGCTGGGGGCGGTCTCCAGGATCGCGAAGTCCTCGTCCACGTCGCCGTTCTGGGACCAGCCGCTCGCCGTGTGGACCGCCGTCACCTGCCAGGTGCCGTACGGCGCGGAGCCGTCCCGGTAGCCGGGGGCGAAGGTCACCCCGCCGGGACTGCTGACGCAGTGCGCGGCGGTCAGCAGCAGGTTGCCGGTGGCGCTGTGCAGCACGCTGGCGGTGCAGAAGTGGTTGCCGGGCCCGACCGGGCCGCTGAACAGCGCGCCGACGGTGGAGGACTCCCGGTCGTCGGCGGGGGCGGCGGCGGTCCTGCCGAGCGCGGCGCTGCGCACGTCGGGTGCGGCGGACGTGGTCGGGGCGGGGGCCGTCGGGGTGTCCGTGGCGGTCGGCGTCCCGGTGGGCGTCGGGGTGTCCGTCGGGGTCGGGGTCGCGCTCGGGGTGGTGTCCGCGGCCGGGCCGGGCGAGGCCGGCGCCGCGGTGGCGGTGGCCGGCTCCGGGACGACGGCCCGGGTGCTGCGGGCCACCTTCCCGGCGGCCGTCGCGTCGGACAGGCTGAACCCGTGCGTCCCGGCCAGCACGGCGGCCACCACGAGGGCCGCCAGCGCGGTGAACAGCGAGGGGGCGAGCAGACGGTGACGGCGCGACCTCTCGCGGCTGTGCTGGCCCATTCCTGACTCCCCTGCCCTGGTCGGTGGCGCCTCGTTCGGTCAATGACTATGGCGCCCCAGCCTGGAAGCCTCGTTACCGTCGGCTTGGAGCTCGATGAGAAAAGCGCCCACCGGAGCAGGAGCGTAACCGGAACGGGCCCTGCGATGAAGGCGGTGGACGTCGAAGACCGTGGACGTCGAAGGGCGGTGGACCTCGCGGCACGGCGGCGCCCCCGCGCACCCCCGGCGGGGGGCGGGGAGCGAGGGGGCGCGGGGGTTGCGGTGCGCCGCCGCGGTCAGTCGGCCGGTGGCCGGTCGGACCCCGCCTCCGCGCGGACCTCCGCCGCCGGCTTCACGTTGGCCTTCACGTCGGCCATCGCCGCGGCGCGCGGGCTCGGCCGGCCGTCCACGGCAGCCGGTGCGGCGGCCGCCGCCTCCACGCCGCCCGGGACGGCGGTCGCCTCGGCGGGCGCCGGCCGGTGGTCGATCATCAGGAAGGCGACCAGGGCGGCCAGCAGCAGCACGCCCATCGCGACCCAGGTCGCGACCACGTAGCCGTGCACCGCACCCTGGGCCCGCACCAGCGGATCGCTCGTGATCCGGGTGGCCAGGTACGTCGCGGTGGCGCTGGCGGCGATCGTGTTCAGCAGCGCCGTGCCGAGCGAACCGCCCACCTGCTGGGCCGAGTTGATGGTGGCCGAGGCCGCACCGGCCTCGTGCGGGGCGACCCCGAGGGTGGCCAGGCTCATCGCCGGCATGAACACCAGGCCCATGCCGAAGCCGATCAGCAGCACCGAGGGCAGCACCATGGCGGCCCACGGGCTGTCCACCTTCATCTGGGTCAGCCAGGCCATGCCGCCCGCGGCCAGCAGCAGCCCGGGGGTGATCAGGTTCCGGGACGGCACCCGGGTCATCAGCCGGGCCGCGACGCCGGTCGAGCTCAGGATGATGGCCGCCGTCATGGGCAGGAAGGAGACGCCCGAGACCACCGGCGAGAAGTGCTTGATGGCCTGCATGTAGTAGGTCAGGAACAGGAACAGGCCGAACATGCCGACCATGGCCAGGCCCACCGAGAGGGCGCCGCCGCCGCGGTTGCGCTCGGCCACGATGTGGATCGGCAGCAGCGGGTGCGCGGAGCGCTTCTCGACCAGGACGAACACCCCGAGCAGCGCCACGCCCAGCAGCAGCGAGCCGATCACCAGACCGTCGCTCCAGCCCCGGGTGACGGCCTCGGAGGTGCCGAACACGATGGCCAGCAGGCCGCCGCAGCCGAGCAGCGCCCCGGGCAGGTCCAGCTTGATCCGGCGGCCCTTCTCGACGTGGTCGCGGTGGAGCACCCGGAAGGCCGCGAAGGCGGTCACCACGGCGATCGGGGTGTTCACGAACAGGCACCAGCGCCAGTCCAGGTACTCGGTGAGCAGCCCGCCGGCGATGAAGCCGATCGCGGCGCCGCCACCGGCGATCGCGCCGAAGATGCCGAAGGCCGTACTGCGTTCCTTCGGATCGGAGAAGGTGGTGGAGAGCAGGCCCAGCGCGGACGGGGCGAGCAGGGCGCCGAACGCGCCCTGGAGGGCGCGGGCGCCGAACAGCATGGCCGGGTCGACCGCCGCGCCGCCGAGGGCGGAGGCGAGGGCGAAGCCCAGCAGGCCGACGATGAACACGCGCTTGCGGCCGAAGAGGTCGCCCAGCCGGCCGCCGAGCAGCAGCAGGCCGCCGAAGGCGAGGGTGTAGGCGGTGATCACCCATTGCCGGTTCGCGTCGGTGATGCCCAGGTCCCGTTGGGCCGACGGCAGCGCGATGTTCACGATGGTGATGTCGAGGACGATCATGAGCTGGGCGATGGCGATGACCGTCAGCGCCCACCAGCGGCGACTGTCGGCGGTCCCATGACCGATGGCGGCGGGTTGAGCAGACACTGGTCGAGCCTTCCGGAGGGGGTACGGAGAGGTCACGCAGTCGCCTTCCAGCCAAACGCCGACCTCGGCGAATGGCAAGGAAAAACCTCACCAAATCGACCTTTGTCGGACAAAAGGACCAGGACCCCGGGACTCGCGACCGAGTCCCGGGGTCCTGGTCCCCACCACGCGCCCCGGCGCGCCGACGGCTCCGCCCAGGGCGCCGACGGCCCCGCTCAGAGCGCCGAGAGCTCCGCGACCAGGTCGTCCAGCCCCAGCGAGCCCTGCGAGAGCGCCGCCATGTGCCAGGCCTTGAGGTCGAACTCCTCGCCGCGCGCCTCGTGCGCCGCCCGCGCCGCCGCCCGGCCCCGGAGCCAGGCCCGCTCGCCCAGCTTGTAGCCGATCGCCTGGCCGGGCATGCCCAGGTAGCGGACCAGCTCGCTGTCCAGGAAGTCGGCGGACAGGCCGCAGTACCGGCCGAAGAACTCCCGCCCGTGCTCGGGGCTCACCGGCTCGCCCGGCCGGTACGGGGAGTCCGCCGGGAAGTCCAGGCCGACGTGCATGCCGATGTCGACGATGACCCGCAGCGCCCGCATCATCTGGGCGTTGAGGAAGCCCAGCCGGTGGCCCGGGTCGGTGAGGTAGCCGAGCTCGTCCATCAGGCGCTCGGCGTACAGCGCCCAGCCCTCCAGGTTGGCGCTCACCCCGCCGAGGCTCACCTGGTAGCTGGAGAGCCGGTCGGCGACGTACACCCACTGCGCGAGCTGGAGGTGGTGGCCGGGGACGCCCTCGTGGTACCAGGTCGACACCAGGTCCCAGACCGGGAAGCGCTCCTCGCCGAGGACCGGCAGCCAGGTCCGGCCGGGACGGCTGAAGTCCAGGGCGGGCTGGGTGTAGTACGGCGCGGCGGCGCTGCCGGGCGGGGCGATCCGCGACTCGACCCGGGTGACCGGCTCGGCCAGGTCGAAGTGGGTGCCCTGGAGGTCCCGGATGGCCTGGTCCATCAGGCCCTGGAGGTACTCCCGGGCGGCCTCGGCGCCCTCGATCGCCGGGCCGTCCGTCTCCAGCCACTTCATCGCGGCCATCGGGCCGACGCCCGGGCGGACCTTCTCGGCCTCGGCCTCCATCTGCGCGAGCAGGTCGTGGAACTCGCTCCAGGCCCACGCGTACGCCTCGTCCAGGTCCAGGTCCGCGCCCGTCCAGTAGCGCACCCAGCGGGCGTAGCGCTCCCGTCCGGCGGTGTCCGGGGTGCCGGCGGCGGCCGGGCCGTACACGTCGCGCAGCCAGTCGCGCAGCGCGGCCAGCGCCTCGGCGGCGGCCACCGCGTGCACGGACAGCTCGGCCCGCACACTCTCCGGGGCGTCCTGGACGAACTCGCCGAACCAGCCGCCCGGGACGTCCCCGGCCAGCCACTCGCCGAACTGGCCGACCACCGTCCCGACCTGGCGCGGGCCGGACAGCAGCCCGCGCTCGATGCCCTCGGTCAGCGTCCGCCGGTACTGCTCCAGCGCCAGCGGGACGCGGGCCAGGCGGCGGCCGATCAGCTGCCACTCGGCCTCGGTGTCGGTGGCCATCAGGGTGAAGGCCTCCCGGGTGTTGTGCACCGGGGAGCCGAGGTTGCGCACCGCGCGGTAGTCCTCCCCGGCGTCGTGCACGGCGAGTTCGGCGGTCAGCCGCTCGCGCAGCAGGCGGGCGCAGCGGCGCTCGGCCTCGTCGTCGGCGGCGCCGGCCCGCTCGGCCTCGTCCAGCCGGGCCAGGGTGCGGCGGGCGAGGTCGGCGATCCGCTCGGCGCCGTCCGGGGAGAGGTCGGGCAGCCGGTCGTCCTCGGGGTTGAGGCCGAGGTAGACGGCGGTCAGCGGGTCGAGGTCGGCCAGCGCCTGGACGTAACCGTCGGCGATGCGGCGGGGAGTGTCGCCGCCGGTGGTGATCAGTTCTTCAACCATTCGGACATCATCGCGGTGCCCGGGCCGAATGCAAGCCCCCGTCATCGACCGTTGACCGGCTGGGGTCAGGGCTCTGACACAGGGTGAGCGGGCCAAACACCCGTTCGGAGAGATCCGGTGCGTGACAGGTCCCGATCGGCACGACGCCCATTACGCTGACGGCCATGGAAGCCCGCCCCACCTCGGCAACCGACCCGGCCGCCCCCGGACCGCGCCCGCGCCGCTCCGGCTACCGGCGGCTGCCGGTCGAACAGCGGCGCGAGCAGCTGATCGCGGTCGCCCTGGAGCTGTTCGCCGTCCGACCGCCCGAGGAGGTCAGCCTGGACGACGTCGCCGAGGCCGCCGGCGCCTCCCGGCCGCTGGTCTACCGCTACTTCGCGGGCGGCAAGCAGCAGTTGTACGAGGCCGCGCTGCGCACCGCGGCGGACGAGCTGACCGGCCGGTTCGCCGTCCCCTCGACCGGGCGGCCGTCCGAGCAGCTGGCCGCCGCGCTGGACGGCTACTTCGCCTTCGTGGCCGAGCACGACGCGGGCTACTCGGCGCTGCTGCGCGGCGGTTCGGTGGTGGAGACGGCCCGGACCACGGCCATCGTGGACGACGTCCGGCGGGCGGCGCTCCGGCGGACCCTGCGGCACCTGGGCGTACGGGAGGCCGGGCCGCGGCTGACCCTGCTGGTGCGCTCCTGGATCGCGGTCGTCGAGGGCGCGTCGCTGAGCTGGCTGGACGAGGGGCGCGCGCTGCCGGTGGAGGGCCTGCGGGACTGGCTGGTGGACCAGTTCACGGCGATGGCGGCGGCGACGGCGCTGCACGATCCGCAGACGGCGGAGGTGCTGGCGGGGCTGCTCGCGCTGGAGGGGCCGCGGGCGGAACGGGCCGAGCGGCTGCGGGCGGTGCTGGGCGGTACTCCCCCGGACGGGGCCTGAGGGCCTCCCGACCCCCGTGCCAAGGGTCGGGCGGCGCACGCCCTACGCCTTGCCGAGCACCTGGCGCTGCCGGCCGAGGCCGTCGATCTCGATCTCGACGACGTCGCCCGGGGCCAGGAACGGCGTGCCCGGGTGGCCCAGGGTGACCCCGGCCGGGGTGCCGGTGACCATCACGTCGCCGGGCTCCAGCACCATGAACTGGCTCGCGTAGCGGACGAGTTCCAGCACCGGGAAGACCATCTCCGCGGTGCTGCCGTGCTGCCGCCGCTCGCCGTTGACCCAGAGCCGCAGCGTCAGGGCCTGCGGGTCGGCCACCTCGTCGGCGGTGACCAGCCAGGGCCCGAGCGGGGTGAAGGTCTCCGCCGACTTGCCCTTGTCCCACTGGCCGCCGCGCTCGAACTGGAACGCCCGCTCGGTGACGTCGTTGGCGATCGTGTAGCCGGCGATCACGGCGGCGGCCTCGGCGTGCGAGTCCAGGTAGCGGGCGGTGCGGCCGATCACGATCGCCAGCTCGGCCTCGTAGTCGGTCTTCTCACCGCCGCGCGGCACCAGCACCTCGTCGTAGGGGCCGACCACGGTGGAGCTCGGCTTGAGGAAGATCACCGGCTCGTCCGGGATCGCGGCCCCGGCCTCGGCCGCGTGGTCGCGGTAGTTGAGCCCGATGCCGACCACCTTGCCCGGCCGGGCCACCGGCGCACCCACCCGCAGGCCGGCCAGGTCCACCACCGGCAACGCGCCGGCGGCCACCTCCCGGGCCAGCTCGGCGGTGTCCAGCCCGGCCAGGAAGGCCCCGTCGAGGTCGCGGGCCCGCCCGGAGAGGTCGTACGCGGTGCCGTCCTGGCCCAGCACGACCGGGCGCTCGGCGCCCGGGGGTCCGACGCGGAGGAGCTTCATCGATCCGTCACCAGCCTTTCGTCGCAGCTCACCGGGGCGGCGCGGACACCGCTCCCGAGTCTGGCAACGAGGTATATCAACGGCCCGGGCCGGTGGACCAGACCGTCCCGATGGGCGGATTCCCATCAAATCGCACGAAGGCACGGGGGCCCGAATAGGTGGCCCGTACGGTTGACAGCCCTCCCGGTCCGGCGGATCCGCCGGACCGGGAAGCACGCCCAGGGCGAACGTCCGTGTGCCGAGGCGCCGCAGGGCGCAGGATCCGGGCATGGAGATCACCCGGGTACGCGACGAGTTGCACATGATCACCCTGGAGTTCGGCACCGCCTACCTCTGGCAGGACGACCACGGACCGACCCTGATCGACACCGGCATCGCCGGGTCGGCGGACGGCATCGAGAAGGCGATCCGCACCATCGGGATGGAACCGACGGCCGTACGCCGGATCGTGCTCACCCACCACCACGAGGACCACACCGGCTCCGCCGCCGAACTGGCCCGCCGCTGGTCCGCCGAGGTGGTGGCGCACCGGCTGGAGGCGCCGGTGGTACGGCGCGAGCAGCCCGCGGTGCCGCCCGTGCTCAGCCCCTTCGAGCAGCAGCTGTGGGACGGGCTGCCGCCGATCCCGCCGGCCGAGCCCTGCCCGGTGCACCGCGAGGTCGAGGACGGGGACGTGCTGGACATCGGCGGCGGCGCCGTGGTCGTGCACGTGCCCGGGCACACCGACGGCAGCATCGCCCTGCACCTGCCCGGGCCCGGGGTGCTGTTCACCGGGGACCTGGTGTCCAACGTCCGGGGGCGGACCGGGCCGGGGGTGTTCCACACCGACCCGGCACTGGCCCTCGCCTCCTTCCACCGGCTCGCCGCACTGCCGGTGGAGACCGCCGTCTTCGGGCACGGCGACCCGATCGCCGCCGGTGCCTCAGCCGCGCTGCGCGCCGCCGCCGAGCAGCACCCGCAGGTCTAGCGACGGCCCCTGGCCCGGGCCGAGCCGCTCGGCCTCCCCCCGCCAGTGCGCGAGGTCGCGCCGCAGGTCGGCCCGGGCCTCCGGGGCGGTGCCGGGCTGCTCGGCCAGCGCCTCCAGCAGGGCGACGGCGGCGGCCCGGCGGCCGGCCCGGGCCAGCCAGAGGGCCAGGTCGTGGCAGGTGCGCAGGGTGCGCGGGTCGGCCGGGCCGCAGGTCCGGGCGAAGTCGGGGACGAGCTGGAGCAGCATGTCCACCGCGTCCCCGGGCCGGCCCTCGGCGCCGTGCTGCCAGGCCTGGTCGGCCCGCCGGCGCAGCTGCTCCGGGCTCGGCCCCGGCCCCCGCACCCCGGGGCGGACGGCCCGCAGCCGCTCCAGCACCTCGGCGGCGTCGGCGGGCCGGTCCGCGGGCCGCTTGGCGAGCAGCCGGGCGACCAGCTCGGCCAGCGCCGGGTCCGTGCCGCGTACCCGGGGCGGGGTCTCGTCCATGTGCTTGCGCATGTACTCGTACGGCGAGTCGGCGCGGAACGGCCGCCGGCCGGTGCTGACCTCGTACAGCATCACGCCGAAGGCGTAGAGGTCGGCCCGGCCGTCCACGGTCCCGCCGGACCAGCACTCGGGCGCCAGGTACGGGACGGTGCCGACCACGCTGCCGGTGGAGGTGAGCCCGACCGACTGGGTGAGCAGCCGGGCGATGCCGAAGTCCAGCACCTTGGCCCGGCCCCCGCCGTCCAGGATCATGACGTTCTCCGGCTTGATGTCCCGGTGGATCACCCCGCTGCGGTGCGCGACGTCGAGCGCCTCGCAGACCTGGGTCATCCAGGCCAGCGCCAGTCCGTGCTCCGGCTGTCCGTCCCTGAGCACCGCGGACAGCGGGCGGCCGCGGACCAGCTCCATCACCAGGTAGTGGACCTCCCCCTCGACACCGGCGACCCGGCCGTAGTCGTGCACCGTGACGATGTGCGGATGGGACAGGTTCCCGGCCAGCTTGGCCTCGCGGACGAACCGGCCGACGGCCTCCTGGTCGGCCGCGTGCTCGGCCAGCAGCAGCTTGACCGCGACCGGCCGGTCCAGCACGGTGTCGGTCGCCCGCCAGACCACGCCGAAGCCGCCCTTGCCCAGCCACTCCTCCAGTCGGAAGCGACCGCCGAGCACCTCACCCTTGCGCATGCCCTCCCCCAACGTGCCCCCGCCCGAACGGCGTTCGCCGCCGGAGGGGTCACCATAGCGGCGGGCGGGGACGAACGGGTGAACGACGGAGGCCCCGGTGTCACAGCTCGGTCCGGCGTGGTGTCAGGCCTTGGGCCGCCCCGCTGTCACGCCTTGGGCTTGGGCAGGCCCACCGGGTTGATCTCGGAGGTCTGGACGGCCTCGTTCTCCAGGCCCCAGCGCTTGAGCACCTGCCCGTACGTCCCGTTCCTGATCAGCTCGTTGATCGCGCTGTTGAGCGCCTTGACCAGGCCGTTGTCCTTGTGGGTGGTGGCCGCGATCTTGCCGAGGACGTCCGCGCCGCCGCCCGAGTAGGTGCCGACCACCTCGGTCTCGCCGGTCTGCACGGCGTGGAAGGCCAGGCTGGGGTTGGGGCCGGTGTAGACGTCGATCCGGCCGGAGGAGAGCGCCAGGTAGTACTCGGTGCCGGAGAAGTACTTGATGTCGATCGGCTTGAGGCCGTTGCGGACGTCCTCCTCGCTCCAGGAGATCAGCAGTTTCTCCTGGTTGGTGCCGGTGGCGACGCCGACGGACCGGCCGGCCAGGTCCTTGGCACCGGTGACCTTGATCCCGCTGCCCTTCTTGGTCTCGAAGCCGAGGACGTCCAGCCGGTAGGTGGCGAAGTCGTACTTCTCCTTGCGCTCCTCGGTGACGGTGATGTTGGACAGGCCGGCGTCGTACTTGCCGCTGTCCAGGCCGACGAAGATGTTCTCCCAGGAGACCGGGTTGAACTCGACCTTGAGGCCGAGCACGTCGCCGATGAGCGAGGCGATGTCCGGTTCGATGCCGATGATCGTCTTGTCGTCGTTGGCGTAGAAGTCCAGCGGCGGGGTGGTGCCGATCGAGTCGACGACCTTCAAGGTGCCTCTCTTCCGGATCTCCTCCGGGACCAGCGCCGCGATCGCGTCGACCTTGGCCGTCGAGACCCGGTTCTGCTGCGGCGACAGGTTCACCACGGTGCCGTTCGGCGCCGTGCTGCCCTTGGCCGGGGCGAGTTCCGCCGAGGCGCCGTTCGCGCCGCTGCCGCAGCCGGCCAGGACGAGGGCGGCGGCGAGCGAGCCGGCGGCGGTCACGAGGGCGCGACGGGGTAGGGACATGGCGGAACTCCTGCTCGGGTGAAGGGGGTTCGGGGAGAGGGGGCGGTAGCGGAGGGCGGGGTGGGCAGCGGGGGTGCTACAGCACCTTGGCCAGGAAGGCCCGGGTGCGCTCCTGCCGCGGACGGTCCAGGACCTCGGCGGGCGGGCCCTGCTCGACCACCACACCTCCGTCCATGAAGACCACGGTGTCGGCGACCTCGCGGGCGAAGCCGATCTCGTGGGTGACCACGATCATCGTGGTGCCGCTGCGGGCGAGGTCCTTGATGACGTCCAGCACCTCGCCGACCAGTTCGGGGTCGAGCGCCGAGGTCGGCTCGTCGAACAGCAGCACCTTGGGCTCCAGGGCCAGCGCCCGGGCGATCGCCACCCGCTGCTGCTGGCCGCCGGACAGCTGCCGGGGGTAGGCGGCGGCCTTGTCCGCCAGGCCGACCCGCTCCAGCAGCGCCAGCGCCGCCGCCCGGGCCTCGGCCCGCGGGCGGCCCAGGGCGGCGATCGGCGCCTCGACCAGGTTCTCCAGCACGGTCAGGTGCGGGAACAGGTTGAAGTTCTGGAACACGAAGCCGATGCCGGTGCGCTGGCGCAGCACCTCGCGCTCCTTGAGCTCGTACAGCCGGTCGCCGGAGCGCCGGTAGCCGATCAGCTCGCCGTCGATGGCGACGTGGCCGCGGTCCAGCTTCTCCAGGTGGTTGATCGCCCGCAGCAGGGTGGACTTGCCGGAGCCGGACGGGCCGAGCACCACGGTGACCGAGCCGGCCGGGACGTCCAGGTCGACCCCGCGCAGCACCTCCAGCCGGCCGAAGCTCTTGTGCAGGCCGCGGACCTGGACCATCGGGGCGGCCCCGGCCGGGTCGGCGCGGTCGGCCGCAGGGGTCGGGTCGGCCTCGGTCGGCGTGGTCACGGGGTCCCTCCGGGGGTGCGGGCGTCGGTACGGGTGGGCAGGGTGCGGAGGAAGGCCCGCAGGCGGTGCAGCGGGCCGGGCGGCGGGGTGCGCCGGGAGCCGCGGGCGAAGTAGCGCTCGACGTAGTACTGGCCGACCGACAGCACCGTGGTCAGCACCACGTACCAGACGGTGGCCACCATCAGCAGCGGCACCACCCGGCCGGTCCGGCCGTAGATCACCTGGGCCTGGTAGAACAGCTCGCCGATGGCCATCACGTAGACCACCGAGGTGCCCTTGAGCAGCGAGATCACCTCGTTGGCGGCGGCCGGCAGGATGCCCCGCATGGCCTGCGGCAGCACGATCCGCCAGGCCTGCCGCCAGCGCGGGATGCCGAGCGCGGCGGCGGCCTCGCGCTGGCCGGCCTCCACCGCGATGATGCCGCCGCGGATGATCTCGGCGGCGAACGCGGCCTGGTGCAGTCCGAGGCCGAGCACCGCGGCGCCGAGCGCGCCGAGCACCCCGACCGTCTCGAACTCGCCGAAGGTCGGGCCGAACGGGATGCCGAAGCCGAACCGCTTGTAGAGGTAGGAGAGGTTGAACCAGAACACCAGCTGGACGATCAGCGGGATCGAGCGGAACACCCAGACGTACGCCCAGGCGATGGTCCGCAGCACCGCGCTGCGGGACAGCCGCATCCCGGCCACCACGGCGCCGAGCACGAAGCCCAGCACGGTGCCGTAGGCGGTGAGTTCGAGGGTGCGGCCGATCGCCTGGAGGATGGTGTCGGCGGTGAAGTAGAGGCGGAAGGTGGCCCAGTCCCAGCCGGGGTTGGTGGCCAGGCCGTGCAGGAACTGGAGCAGGACGACGAGGGCGGCCGCCCCGGCCGCCCAGCGCCACGGGTGCCGGGCGGGGACGGTCCGCAGGCCGGCCAGCTCGGCGGCGTCGAGGCCGGTCGCGGGGCCCGGACCGGTCGCGGGGTCGGGGTCGGGGGCGGCCGCGGGTCTCGGCGGGGACGGCGGTGCCGGGGTACTGGTGGTCATCGGAGGACTCCTTCGACAGGGCCTGCGGTCACGGGTGTTCGGGCGGGCTGATCTGCGACTCCTTGATCGCCGAGTCGGCGAGCCCCCACTTGCGGAGGATCCGCTCGTACGTCCCGTCCTTGATCAGCTGGTTGACCGCCGCCTGGAAGGCCGGGGTGAGCGGGGATCCCTTCTTGAAGGCGAAGCCGACGTCCAGGCGGTGGAACTCGTTGAGGAAGCGCACCCCGGCGGCCTCCTGCGCGGCCTGGTGGCGCAGTCCGTTGATGGTGGACATCTCGACGTCCACCCGGCCCTGCTGGAGGCCGGTCAGCAGGGCGCCGCCCTCGCTGAACGCCTTCACCTCGTACGGCTTCTTCCCGGCGTCGGTGCAGACGTTCTTCTTGTTGTTGAGCGTGGTCTCGAAGGTGGTGCCGGCGCCGGTGCCGATGGTCAGCCCGCAGAGCTGGGCCAGGTCGGTGACCGGCTGGACCGACGTGTTGTCCTTCTGCACCGCGAAGCCCTGGCCGTCGTCGATGTAGGTGACGAAGTCGATGGTCTTCAAGCGGGCGGTGGTGACCCCGAAGTTGCCGGTGCCGACGTCGAACTTGCCGCTGTCCAGGGCGGGCAGGATGGTCTCGAAGGCGGCGTCCTGGCGCTGCACGGTCAGGCCGAGGACCTTGGCGACGGCGTCGGTGAAGTCCACGTCGACCCCGACCGGCTTCTTGGTGGTCTGGTCGGCGTAGTAGGCGCTCGGCGGGGTGCCGAAGGACGAACCGAACTTCACCACCCCGGACCTGCGCACCTCCTCGGGCAGCAGCGCGGCGGCGGCCTCCGACCTGCCCACGCCGGAGACGACGTCCTCGGTGGCGGTGGCGGCCGGTCCGCCCGCCCCGGCCGCGCCCGCGATCTTCGGGTCCGAGCCGCACGCGGCCAGGGCCAGGACCGGCAGCAGCGCGGTGGTCGCGAGGAAGCGGCGGCGGACGGTGGTGGTTCTCACGGGGGGCCTTTCAGTGGGACGGGACCAGCACGGGCAGGGGCTTCTCGAAGGGGAGCGGGCCGATGGTCAGGGGATCGGCCGTGACGTCGAACAGCGGGGTGTAGCCGGCCGCCAGGTAGAGGCCCTTGGCCTCGGGCTGGCGCGGGCCGGTGGTGAGGTGGATCCGGCGGTAGCCGGCGGCCGCGGCGGTCCGCTCCAGTTCGGCGAGCACCCGGCGGGCCAGGCCCCGGCGGCGGTGCGCGGAGTGGGTCCACATCCGCTTCACCTCGGCGGTCCGCTCGTCGTAGCGCTTGTACGCGCCGCCGGCCACCGGCTCGCCGTCCTCCAGCAGGAGCAGCAGCACTCCGTGCGGCTCGGCGAAGGCGTCGTCCGGGTAGCGGGTCATCTCCTGGTGGGCCTCGGGGCCGTAGCGGGTGACGTACTCGTGGGTGAGCTCGCGCAGCAGCGGTGCCACCAGCGGGTCCGCCAGGGTGACCCGGCGGAACTCCCACCCCGGAGCCGGGCTCACGCCTGCACCGCGATCAGCTGGTGCCGGTCCCGCTCGGCGCGGGCCGCCGCCTCGGCCTCGGCCTCCGCCCTGGCCGCGTCGCGCTTGGCGACCTCCTCGCGGACGATCGGGATCACGTACCGGCCGAAGTCGATCGCGTCGTCCAGCAGGTCGTAGCCGCGCGCGGAGAGGATGTCCACGCCGAGGTCGTAGTAGTCCAGCAGCGCCTGGGCGACCGTCTCCGGGGTGCCGACCAGCGCGTTGGAGTTGCCGGCCCCGCCGGTGGCTGCGGCGGTCGGGGTCCACAGCGCGCGGTCGTAGCGCTCGCCGGCCTCGGCGATCTCGATCAGCCGCTGCGACCCGGTGTTCTCCGGGGCCCCGCCGACCGGGCGGCGCCTGGTCACCGGCTCCCCGCTCTCCCGGCGGGCCCGGATGGCGGCCACCGTGCGGTGCGCCTTCTCCCAGGCCAGTTCCTCGGTGGGCGCGATGATCGGCCGGAACGCCACCTGGATCCGCGGCAGGTCGCTCCGCCCGGCGGCCCGGGCCGCCTCCCGCACCCGCTCGATCTGCTCGGCGGTGCGGGCCAGCGGCTCGCCCCACAGGCAGTAGATGTCGGCCTCGGCCCCGCCGGCCGCGTAGGCGGCGTCCGAGGAGCCGCCGAAGGAGACCGCCGGGCGCGGCTGCTGGACCGGGAAGACGTCGGAGACGAAGTCGTGGAAGCGGTAGTGCGTGCCCTCGTGGTCGAAGGGCTCCCGGCTGGTCCAGGCCTTCTTCACGATGCCGATGTACTCGCGGGTGCGCTCGTAGCGCTGGTCCTTGCTGAGGAAGTCGCCCTCGCGCTGCTGCTCGTGGTCGGTGCCGCCGGTGATGAAGTGGACGGTCAGCCGGCCCTCGCTGACCTGGTCGAGGGTCGCGAAGGTCTTGGCGGCGAAGGTCGGGTAGGACACGTTCGGCCGGTGGGCGAGCAGGATCTGCAGCTTGTCGAGGCGCGAGGCGAGGAAGGCCGCCGCCGCCGCGGGCTCCGGGGAGCCGGAGCCGTACGCGAAGAGCACCCGGTCCCAGCCGTGGTCCTCGTGCGCCCGGGCCAGCCGCAGGGTGTAGTCGCGGTCGAAGGCGGCGGTGGTGCGCGGGTTGGTCTCCGAACCGTCGCCGGTGGCGGCGATGCCGAGGAATTCGACGGGCATGGCGGAACCTTTCGGGTGACTGACTCCGGCGGGCTGCGGGTGGGCAGGCCGGAGGCGGCCGCGGCGGGGCGCGGCCGTCGGGCGCGGGGCGGTGGAGCGGGCATGCGGTGGCGCGGACGCGGGAGGAGGAGCGCAGGAGGAGGACGGACGCGAGCGGAACTGCCGGAGCGCAGAACGAGGGCGGTGGAGGCGAGGCGGCAGCGTGCGCCTGACGATCCGTCAACTACCGCGACGGACCATGGTTCCCGGCCCGCGACGGGGCACACCGAGGGAGGTCTCCCCGAAGGGATTCAGGGCCGGACGGGCGGCCCGCTGCCGGGTCAGCCGCGACACGCCGCGGACCACACCCGACCGAAGTCGATGTGGTCGCGGGTGACCAGGGGCTGCTCGGCGTACATGGCCTCAAGTTGAGCAGTCGGCCGAGCGGTACGTCAACCGTGCATCATTGCCGCACTGTTGCGATCTCCTGTCGCTTCTCCCCCCACCCCCGGGCGGCCCCGACCGCGCCCCGGCCGGCCCCCGATCACCCTTGACAGCCGTCGATCGCGCATGCGTACGATCGACGCGGAGTGCAGTGCGCTGCACCGGACGCGTTGAGGGACGCGGGCCGGTGCCCGAGGGCCCGTACGTGATCACACCCGTACCTCTCCCCGCCCGCACTCCGCCCAGGAGCCGCCGCCATGGCCACCCCGCAGGACGTCCTGCCCGCCCCCGCCCCCGCACCAGTCCCCGCACCCGCACCCGCCCTCACCGGGAGCCCGCCACCACCCCCCGAGGCCCGGATCGTCGCCCGCCGCAGGCCCGGGCAGTGGATCGCCGCGGCCGTCGCCCTGCTGCTGGCCGCGATGGCGGTCGGCTCGGTGGTCCGCAACAAGGCCTTCCAGTGGGACGTGGTCGCCGAGTGGTTCACCGCCCGGTCCGTCCTCGACGGCCTGACCCTCACCCTGTGGCTGACCGCCGTCACCCTCGCCCTCGGCTTCGTCCTCGGCACCGTCCTCGCCACCATGCGGCTGTCCACCAACCCGGTGCTGCGCACACTCAGTTGGGGCTACATCTGGATCTTCCGCTCCACCCCGCCGCTGGTGCAGCTGCTGTTCTTCTTCAACATCGGCGCGCTCTACCCGACGCTCGGCCTCGGCATCCCCTTCGGCCCCGAGTTCGTCACGGTCAAGACCGTCAACCTGATCGGCCCCACCCTGACCGCCGTCATCGGCCTCACCCTGCTGGAGAGCGCGTACGCCGCCGAGGTGATCCGCGGCGGCATCCTGTCCGTCGACCGCGGCCAGCTGGAGGCGGCCGCCGCGCTCGGGCTCGGCCGGTGGCGGGTGCTGCGCCGGATCGTGGTGCCGCAGGCGATGCGCGCGATCGTGCCGAGCGCCGGGAACATGCTGATCGGGGCGCTCAAGGGCACCAGCATCGTCAGCGTGCTGGCCGTCTCCGACCTGCTCTACTCGGTGCAACTGGTCTACCTGCAGTCCTACCAGGTCATCCCGATGCTGATGGTCGCCACCCTCTGGTACCTGGTGGTCACCACCGTGCTGTCGATCGGCCAGTACTACGTCGAACGCCACTTCGCCAGGGGCGCCAGCCGGGACGGCCTGCCGCCCACCCCGCTGCAGCGCGCCCGCGCCGCCCTCGCCCGGGTGGTCCGGGCATGACGACGACGCTCGTGATCGTCGGCGCCGGGCCGCGCGGCACCGGACTGCTGGAGCGGATCGCCGCCAACGCGGCCGAACTCCTGCCCGCCGACCGGCCGTTGGAGATCCACCTGGTCGACCCGTACCCGCCCGGCGCGGGCCGGATCTGGCGCCACGACCAGTCCCCGCTGCTGCGGATGAACTCGATGGCCGAGGACGTCACCATGTTCACCGACGAGCGCTCCACCGTCGAGGGCCCGGTCCGCCCCGGCCCCTCACTGGCCGAATGGGCCCTACGGCAACGGGAGTTCGCGCCCTACCGGGAGGTCGCCGACCCGGCCGTACGGGCCGAGCTGAGCGCCCTGGCGCCCACCGACTTCCCCACCCGGCGCGCCCAGAGCGCCTACCTGGACTGGGTGTTCCGCCGCGCCGTCGCCGACCTGCCGGCCCACGTCACGGTCACCGTCCACCGGGCCACCGTCCGGCGGATCGACGGACCGGCCGACGGCCCGCAGACCGTCCACCTGGACGGCACCACCCTCACCGCCGACCACGTCACCCTCACCCTCGGCCACCTCGACTCCGCCCCGCACCCCCGGTACGCCGAGGACGCCGCCTTCGCCGCCCGGCACGGCCGCTTCCACCTGCCACCCGCCTACTCCGCCGACGTCGAGGCCGAGTTGGCCCGGATCGCCCCCGGCGAGCAGGTGGCACTGCGCGGCTTCGGCCTGGCCTCCGTCGACCTGGTCGCGATGCTCACCGAGGGGCGCGGCGGCCGCTTCGAACCCACCGGGGACGGGCCCGCCCTGCGCTACCTCCCGTCCGGCCGCGAACCGGTGCTGCACCTGGGCTCCCGGCGCGGCGTGCCCTACCACTCCAAGACCGACTACCGGCTCCAGGGGCCGCCCGCCCCGCTCCCCCGGTACTTCGACGCGGCCGCCGTGGACGCCCTGCTCGCCACCGGCCGACCGCTGCGGCTGCGCCGTGACGTCTGGCCGTCGATGGCCAAGGAGGTCGGCTTCGGGCACTACCACGAGCTGTTCCACGCCCACCCGGAGCGCACCGCGCTGCCCTGGACCGCCTTCCTCGCCCGGTACGACCGGCACGACTGGTACTCCCCCGAACTGGCCGCACTCGTCGCCGAGGCCGTCCCCGACCCGGCCGACCGGATCGACTTCGAACGGCTCGACCACCCGCTGGCCGGGCTCGAACTCGGCTCCGCCGAGGAGCTCCAGACCCACCTGCGCGCCTACGTCACCGCCGACGCCGACCGCCGCGCCGACCCGGCCCACAGCGCCGACCTGGGCGCCTTCCTCGCCCTGCTGTCGCTGTTCGGCCAGCTCCCCCGGATCCTCGCCTCCGGCCGGCTCACCGCCCGCTCGGTCGCCGAGGACGTCGACGAGTGGTTCTTCGGCTACTTCAGCTTCCTCGCCTCCGGCCCGCCCGGCTTCCGGCTGCGCCAGCTGCTCGCGCTCTCCGAGGCCGGGGTGGTGCACTTCCTCGGCGCGGGCGTGCGGATCGAGCGGGACGAGGCCACCGGCACCTGGCGGGCCTCCGGCGCCACCGTGCCCGGCCACACCGTCACCGCCACCGCACTGGTCGAGGCGTACCTGCCCAAGCACGCGCTGGCCCGCACCCTCGACCCGGTGCTGGACTCGCTGCACCGCACCGGGCGGGTCGCGGAGGAGGTGGTGAGCGACGCGGAGCACACCCACCGCTCCGGGCTGGTCACCATCGACCCCGCCGACAGCCGGCTGATCGACCCGGCCCTGGACGGCGCCCCGCACCCGCGCCGCACCGCGCTCGGCCCGCACACCAGCCTCCGGGCGGCCGCCGCCTTCGCCCGGCCCCGCACCAACGCCCCGGGCTTCCGCCAGAACGACGCCGCCGCCCGGGCCCTGCTCCGCGCCCTGGCCGCACTCCCGGCGGCGGCCCTGGTGGGGTGAGACCCGGGGGGGTCAGGGGTTCAGGGGTTCAGGGGCCGAGGATCTCCGCCACCAGGTCCTCGTCCGTGACGAAGGGCGGCGCGGCGATCACCCGTTCCCCGGCACCCTTGACGCCCGTCCCGCGCTCCAGCTCGCGGACCAGCTCCGGGACGGGCTCCTGGCCGGCCTTCCGGATCCACCCGACCAGCCCCAGCACCCGGTCGCGGTCGATCCGCGCCCGCCAGGCCCGGGCGAGCCGGTTCGGCCCACGGTGGGACCGGGCCCGCTGCCGGTACTCCGCCAGGTCCAGCCGGGCCTGGGTGCACCGCCGGTCGGTCGGGCCGAAGGCCTCGACCAGCTGGGGCAGCAGCTCCTCCAGCCGGGCCACCGCGCCCGCGAAGTCGCCCCGCCCGGCCTGGCAGGCCGCGAGGTCGGCCCCGGCCTGGAGGACGAGCGGACCGCGCGGGCCCTGGGCCGACCTCAGTGCGGGCAGCAGCGCGGTCAGCAGCCGGATCGCGGTGACCGGGCGGCCGCTCTCCCGGACCAGTGCGGTCAGCGCGTACCGCGCGTCCAGGGTGACGGGATCGATCGGCCCGGACGCCGAGGTCAAGTCCTCGATCAGGCCCTCCAGTTGCCGGACCCCATCGGCCGGGCGGCCGGACCGGCCCAGGTACCACGCGAGGTCCCGCCGGGCGGCGACCACCTCCGGATCGGCCCCGCCGAGCGCCCGTACGGCGGCCTCCACCACCGGTCGCAGCTGGTGCGCGGCCAGCGCGGGACGCTCGTCCCGCACCGCCCGTACGACCCGCTCCAGCCGGGCCCGGACGACCGCCGCGTCCTGGACCGGCACGGGCGGTTCGACGGGGCGCCCGATCTGCCGGGGCGCCGGGTACAGCAGCGCGGGCCGCCCCACCGGCCGGAGCCTCGGCTCCCGGGCCGGAGCACGCCGCCGGACGGGCGCGGACCGCTTCACCGGCGCCGCTCTCGGGGCGGCCGGCTCCGGGGCGGCCGACTCCAGGACAGTCGGGTCCGGGACCGTCGGTTCCGGGACAGCCGACTCAGCCCCGACCCGGTCGACCGGTGTCGCCGTCGGCGGCAGCTCCCGGCCCTCCGCGAGGTCCGCGAAGCACCGGGCGACCGTCCGGGCGTCGGCCGGCCGCTCCGCCGGCTCCTTCGCCAGCAACCGGCCCAACAGCTCGGGGAGCCGGAGCGGCAGACCGTACTTCACCGGATCCACCGCCGGGGGCGGCTCGTTGAGGTGCTGGTACATCAGCACCGGCGTCGAGTCCCCGGTGAACAGCCGCTTCCCGGTGAAGAGTTCGACCAGGACGCAGCCCAGCGCGTAGAGGTCCGCCCGCCCGTCCACCCGGCCGCCGGTCCACCGCTCCGGCGCCATGTACGGCGGGCTGCCGATCACCGTTCCGACGGTGGTCAACCCGCTTGCCCCGACGTCCAGTTGGGCGATGCCGAAGTCCAGCACCTTGGGCAGGCCGTCCTCGGTGATCATCACGTTGTCCGGCTTGATGTCCCGGTGGACCATCCCCGCGTCGTGCGCGGCCGCCAGCGCCTCGCAGATCTGCCGGGCCCAGCGCAGGCCCACCTGCGGATCCGGCCGGCCCTCCCGGATCACCTGGGTCAGGGTGCGGCCGGTGAGCAGCTCCATCACCAGGTAGGTGACCTGCTGCTCGTCGGCCTCGCCGTGGCCGAGGTCGTGCACCGTGACGATGTGCGGGTGCGACAGGTTGCCCGCCGCCGAGGCCTCCCGGGCGAACCGCAGCGCGGCCTTCGCCTGGTCGCCGTCGTCGTGCCGGATGACCTTGACCGCCACCGGCCGCCCGACCCGGGTGTCCTGAGCCCGCCAGACCACCCCGAACCCGCCCTGGCCGAGCTTCTCCTGGAGCTCGTACCGGTCGTCGAGGACGTCACCGACCCGCACCTGCCCTCCCCCCATCGGCTGTGTACCCACCGACTCTAGCGAGCGGCCCGGGCAGCGTCCCGCCCCGCCCTCAGGGGCCGAAGATCTCCTCCACCACGTCCTCGTCCGAGACGTGGTCCGGCGCCTCGAACACCAGGTCGGCGACGCCCTTGAGGCCGATGCCCCGCTCCAGCGCGCCGACGCAGGCGGCCGCCTCCTCGTCGGTGCCGAAGTCCCACACCCGCAGCCGCCGGACCAGCACCAGGGCCTCGATCGGGCTCATCCGCGGCGCCCGGCGGCGGTGGCCGCCGCCCTTGCGGCCGGTCTGCGCCAGCCGCTGCTGGTAGCCGGCCAGGTCCTGCCAGGCCTGGACGGTGCTCGGGTGGTGGTCGCCCAGGGCCCGGGCCAGTTCGGGCAGCAGCCCGTGCAAGTGCACCACCGCGCCCTGGAGGTCGCCCCGGTTGGCCTGGTGGACGGCGAGGTCGTGCCGGGCCTTGAGGACCCGGCCGTCCTGCGGGCCCCAGACCGCGGCCAGGTCGGGCAGCAGTTCGCGCAGCAGCCGGACCGCGGTGACCGCCGAACCGCTCTCGCCGATGCACCAGGCGAGGTGGTAGCGGGCTCCGAGGGTGTCCGGGTCGGTCGGGCCGAGCGCGGAGCGCATGTCGGCCACCACGCTGGAGAGCAGCCGGATCGCGCCGTCCAGGTCCCCGGTCCGGCTGAGGTACCAGGTGAAGTCCCGCCAGGCGCCCAGAGTGTCCCGGTCGGCCGCGCCGAGCGCGGTGACGCTCTCCTGGGCGACCGCCTGCAGCAGGATCGCCGACTCGCCCGCCGTCGCGGCCCGGTACGCGGCCGCCCGGCGCTCGCGCAGCTCGGCCCGGACGGCGTCCTCGGACGCGGGGGCCGCGACCACCGGCGGGGTGGTCAGCGGGGACAGTACGGAGGGCGCCGCAGGAATCGCGGGAGCCGCGGGCGGCACCGAAGGCGGCGAAGGCACCGAAGGCACGGGCCGCGCCGGCGGTACGACCGGCGGCACCGCGGGCGGCGCGGCCGGAGCAGCGGGCACAGCAGGAGCGACGGGCACGGCAGGGGCGACGGGCACGGCAGGGGAAACGGGCACAGCAGGGGCGACGGGCGCAGCAGGCGTGGCCAGCTCGGCGAGCCGCCGCTCGACCGTCCGGGCGTCGGCCGGCCGCTCCGCCGGCTCCTTCGCCAGCAGCTCCGCGACCAGCCCGGCCACCTGCGGCGGCAGCCCGAACCGGGCCGGGTCGAGGGCCGGGGGCGGCTCGTTGAGGTGCTGGTACATCAGCACCGGCGTCGAGTCCCCGCCGAACGGCCGTGCCCCGGTGAAGAGTTCGACCAAGACGCAGCCCAGCGCGTAGAGGTCCGCCCGCCCGTCCACCCGGCCGCCGGTCCACCGCTCCGGCGCCATGTAGGCGGGGCTGCCGACGATCGTGCCGGTGGTGGTCAGCCCGCCGGCTCCGGTGTCCAGCTGGGCGATGCCGAAGTCCAGCACCTTGAGGTGCCCGGCGTCGGTGATCATCACGTTGTCCGGCTTGATGTCCCGGTGCACCATGCCCGCGTCGTGCGCGGCCGCCAGGGCCCCGCAGATCTCCCGCCCCCAGCGCAGGCTGAGCGCGGGCTCGGGCGGTCCGGCCCGGAGCACCTCGGTCAGGGTGCGGCCGGTGAGCAGCTCCATCACCAGGAAGGTGACCTGCTGGTCGCCGAGTTCGCTCTGCCCCAGGTCGTGCACGGTGACGATGTGCGGGTGCGAGAGGTTCCCGGCCGCGCAGGCCTCCCGGACGAAGCGCAGTGCGGCCTTCGCCCGGTCGCCGCCGTGGTGCCCGATGACCTTGACCGCCACCGGCCGCCGCATCCGGGTGTCCTGGGCCCGCCAGACCACTCCGAACCCGCCCTGGCCGAGCTTCTCCTGCAGCTCGTACCGGCCGTCCAGAACGTCCCCGACTCGCACGCGCCCTCCCCCTCCCGTGGTGACGCCCAGACTCTACCGACGGCCCTCCCCACCCGACGGCCCTCCCCACCCGACGGCCCAGGTGGAAGGATGGGGAGGAGCCCCGCGACGGTGCGACGGCTCCACCCGTACAGCCCGAGGAGCGCAGTCATGGCCAAGCAGGCCCCGCAGAGCGACCCGGCGCAGGACGCCCCCGAGGTGTCCGCGCCCCAGCACGCGGCCGCCGGCCTGCCCGCCGTCGGTCACAGCCTGCGGATGGCCGCCGAGCAGATGGGCGCCCGGCGCACCCTCGCCACCCTGCGCAAGGTCAACCAGCCGGACGGCTTCGACTGCCCCGGCTGCGCCTGGCCGGAGCCGGGGAAGACGCACACCGCCGAGTTCTGCGAGAACGGCGCCAAGGCCGTCGCCGAGGAGGCCACCGAGCGCCGGATCCGGGCCGAGTTCTTCGCCGCCCACCCGGTCGCCGACCTGGCCGACCGCTCCGGCTACTGGCTGGGCCAGCAGGGCCGGCTCACCGAGCCGATGCTGCTGGAGGAGGGCGCCACCCACTACACCCCGGTCTCCTGGGACGACGCCTTCGCGCTGATCGCCGAGGAGCTGCGCGCCCTGGACACCCCGGACGGCGCCGCCTTCTACACCTCCGGCCGCACCAGCAACGAGGCCGCCTTCGCGTACCAGCTGTTCGCCCGCCGGCTCGGCACCAACAACCTGCCGGACTGCTCCAACATGTGCCACGAGTCGTCCGGTTCGGCGCTCACCGAGACGCTCGGCGTCGGCAAGGGCAGCGTCAGCCTCAAGGACCTCTACCAGGCCGACCTGATCATCGTGGCCGGCCAGAACCCGGGCACCAACCACCCCCGGATGCTCTCCGCGCTGGAGCGCGCCAAGCGGGCCGGCGCCACCGTGGTGAGCGTCAACCCGCTGCCGGAGGCGGGCCTGGAGCGGTTCAAGAACCCGCAGAACGCCCGCGGCCTGGTCGGCCACGGCACCAAGCTGACCGACCTCTTCCTGCAGATCCGCCTCGGCGGCGACCTGGCGCTGTTCCGCGCGCTCAACCGGATGGTCCTGGAGGCGGACGGCGTCGACCGCGCCTTCGTCGCCGAACACTGCCACGGTTTCGAGGAGTTCGAGGAGCAGGCCGGGAAGACGGACCGCGACGAGGTGCTCGCGGCGACCGGTCTGCCCTGGGAGCAGATCGAGGAGCTCGGCCGGCTGGTGCTGGCCTCGAAGAAGATCATCGTCTGCTGGGCGATGGGCCTCACCCAGCACAAGCACGCGGTGCCGACCATCCGCGAGGTGGTCAACTTCCTGCTGCTGCGCGGCAACGTGGGCCGCCCGGGCGCCGGGGTCTGCCCCGTGCGCGGGCACAGCAACGTCCAGGGCGACCGCACCATGGGCATCTTCGAGCGGCCCGCCAAGGCCTTCCTCGACGCGCTGGAGAACGAGTTCGGCTTCGAGCCGCCGCGCGCGCACGGCCTCGACTCGGTGGACACCATCCGCGCGATGCGCGACGGCAAGGTCAAGGTGTTCTTCGCGATGGGCGGCAACTTCGTCGCCGCGACCCCGGACACCGAGGTCACCGAGGCCGCGATGCGCCGCTGCCGGCTGACCGTCCACGTCTCCACCAAGCTCAACCGCTCGCACGTGGTGACCGGCGCCCGCGCCCTGATCCTGCCCACCCTGGGCCGCACCGACCGGGACGTCACCGCCGCCGGCGCCCAGTTCGTCAGCGTCGAGGACTCGATGGGCCAGGTCCACTCCTCGCGCGGCGGACTGCGCCCGCCCGCGCCGGGACTGCTCTCCGAGACGGCGATCGTCTGCCGCCTCGCCCGCGCCGTCCTCGGCCCGCGGGACACCCTGCCGTGGGAGGACTTCGCGACCGACTACGACACCCTGCGCGCCCGGATCGCCCGGGTGGTGCCGGGCTTCGAGGACTTCAACGAGAAGGTCCGCCGCCCCGGCGGCTTCACCCTCCCGCACGGCCCCCGGGACACCCGCACCTTCCCCACCGCCACCGGGAAGGCCAACTTCACGGTCAACCCGCTGACCGCCCCCGAGGTCCCGCCGGGCCGGCTGCTGCTGCAGACCCTGCGCTCGCACGACCAGTACAACACCACGATCTACGGCCTGGACGACCGCTACCGCGGGATCAAGGGCGGCCGCCGCGTCGTCCTGGTCAACCCGGCGGACGCCGCCGAACTCGACCTCGCCGAGGGCCGGTACGTCGACCTGGTCAGCGAGTGGACGGACGGCACCGAACGCCGCGCCCCGCACTTCCGGGTCGTCCACTACCCCGTCGCCCGCGGCGGCGCGGCGGCCTACTACCCCGAGACCAACGTGCTGGTGCCGCTCGACTCCACGGCCGACATCAGCAACACCCCGGCCTGGGCGGCCGTGGTGCTCGGCGACGAGCGCGAGCCCGGCGCGGCCGGGGCGGGAGCTGTGCCCGGCGGCGGAGGGGCTGGTGGCT
>NZ_JBHZCY010000007.1:0-5251 GCF_042786665.1 Kitasatospora sp. NPDC059146
GGTCCAGCATGCTGCCGAGAGCGGACTTGCCCCCTCTGTGACCCCGGCCACGGCCCGTGGCCCGTCGTTGCCCGAATGGCCTCGATGAACCTCATGGTCGCCTACGTTGGACCGCTGATGATCCTCGACTCCGACCGGAGCGCCGACGGCCCAGAGGAGCAGCCAACCCCGGCCCATGAGCGTCACACGGACGTGGTGACCACCCGGGGGTTGGCCGAAAGGAGCCTATGGGGCCCGCCCTGCCCGGCAGAGTGCGGGAGTGACCTCGACACCCAACCTGGCCGCCCCCGCCCGCCGACGCCGCCACGCGAAGCTGATCGCCGCACTGACCTCGCTGATCGGCGCTTGCGCCGAAGCCGCGGGTGCGGTGTACGGGCCGCTCGCAGCCGCCTCGCCCGACCAGGAGGTCGTGGAGGTGGGCCTCCTGCCGGTCGTCCAGGTCTGCCTCACCGCCGCTCCCCTGCTGGACATTGCCCGAGCCGAGGACTCCGCCCGGTGGCCTGCCGCCGTGGCCCGGGAGCAGGCGCAGGCCCGGCAGACGTACGCCACGCGGTGCGCCGTGGCGCAGGCGCAGCAGTTCGCGGAGCAGGCTGACCCGTCTGTTGGGCACGGTGTCCCGCTGCTCACGGTGGAGCGGTCTGCCTGCGTGGACCTGGTGGGGGCCGGCATCAAGGTCGCCATGCGGTGGCTGGACGATCCGCGGGATGCGGCCGCCCTGGTGGGCGAGTTGATGTCCGGCGGCGAGCTCGCTGCGGACGAGATCCTCGATGAGGCGGTCGATTTCGCGGTGCTGATAGGCCTGCTGGCGCTGCAGGAGGCACGCGCCGCGTCGGATCCGAGTACGGCGGCTGAGCTGTGCCTGGGCGCCGTCCGCCACATCTCGCTCGCGATTGCCCTGGCCAGCGCCGACCTGGCCTGAGCCGACCAGCGGCGGGCTCGCTCAGCTGCCGGTGTGTGCCCCGGGAGCGCGCGGTCCGCTCCGCCTCCACCCGGTGTTGACGCCTTGGTTACGGGTGGCGGGGTTTCGTCGTGTCCGCGCCGGATCCGGACGACGCCGGGCCTTCGCCGAGGAGCTCGGCTGGAGGGCTGATGGCGGCTACGCTCCGCGGCCGGGGGCGGGAGCCTGGGCATGTCGGCATTGTTCGTTTACCCTGGGCGCCGAATTGATCACACAACTGGTGTGACTGAGGGGGGTTGTGGGGATGCCAGGGTTCGGAGTGAAACCGCAGGACCTGCGGAACGCGAACACCGCCGGTCGTGCGGTGGCGGCAGGGGTCCGACAGGACTGGAAGCAGGACTTCGCGCAGACGCCGGAGCTGGCCCTGCCGAACTGGCAGTTCGTGGACCCGGCGAAGAACGCGATCCAGCACCTGGCCAGCTACGTCGAGCGCGTGGCCACCACGACACTGGAGGACGCGTCCGACACCCTGGGCAGCATCGCCGACTCCTACGAACACGCCGATACCAAGGCGGCCGTATCGCTGGGAGCGGCACCGGAGGGCCAGGGCTGATGGCGTACTACTGGGGGATGCTCAAGACCGCCGACTTCGGCGGCCTGACGACGACCGCGCACGCGCTGTCCACGTTCGAGGGGCACTTCAAGCACCGGATCACGGACTGGCAGAAGATGCTGCGGGACCTGGCCGACTGCGGCTGGCACGGTGAGGCCCAACAGGCGGCGGACAACGCGCTGCGCAACCGGACCAGCCAGCTGTACGTCCTGGAGCAGCTGATCGAGGACCTGCGCATGATGCTGACGGACGCCGCCGACAGCTTCGTCATCCTCCAGGCGCGGCAGACGACGCTCGTCGAGACGGCGGCCGCCAGCGGTCTGCAGATCCTCGACGGGGACGTCGACACCGTGCCGACGGTGCAGATCCTGCCACCAGGCAAGGGCGACGAAGGCGGGCGGCACGACCCCGAGTGGCTCAAGGCGATGGAGACGGCCCGCGACCGGCTCGCCAAGGAGGTCGGCGACCTGTCGACGGAGGTCAAGAGCGTCGACGACTCGGTGGCGGCCGCCCTGAACAGGATCGGCCACACCTTCCAGACCGGGTGGGCCGTCCTGCCCAGCGACGCCGTGGCGGAGGCAGACAAGGACGCGGCCGCGATCGACAAGGCGACGGAAGGACGGATCGGCGTCCCGTCCGCGCTGGACCCCGCCGGCAACGCCAGATGGTGGGCCTCCCTGCCGGAGTCCACACGCCAGCAGCTGATCCAGGACCACCCAGGAGACATCGGAGGCCTGAACGGCCTGCCCGCCGCGACCCGCGACCAGGCCAACCGGCTCTACCTGCCCCAGCTGCGCGAGCAGATCGCCAAGGACCTCAGCGACCAGAACCCGTCCCTGCACGCGAACCCGAACCCGCACACGACCCAGGCCAACCTGGACGCCCTGGACGCCCTCCAGAAGCAGGTCGACACCAAGACGGCCCCACCCCAGCTGCTGCTCGGCCTCGGCGACCCGACGACCCGCCCGTACCCCTCGGCGAGCGCCGTCCTCGCCTACGGCAACCCCGACACCGCCACCAACATCGCCGCCTACACACCGCCGAACCCGGCCGCGGGCACGCTCGCCGCCGACGCCGCCACCGCCCGCGGCCTGGCCGCCGCAGCGACAAAGGCGGACCCGGCCAACCCCACGGCAGCACTGGTCGTCGTGAGCCTGGGCGCACCCGGCGACCCGGGGCTCACACCGTCCTCGGTTCCCGGCCGGCCGCTGCGCAGCGGCGCGGCCCAGGGCGTGCTCGACGGGCTGGCGGCCTCGCACCAGGGAAGGAGCCCGAGCGTGAGCGAGGTCTCCGCGGTGCCGCAGGGGCAGGGCTCGGGGTTCGCGGTCGCGCGGGTGCCGCTGGACCGGTACGCGACCAATCTGCCGGACCCGGTCACGCCGGACACGGTAGTGGCCAGGACGCCGGGCGGCATCGAGGACCCGGCCTCCCACCACGCCATCGTCAATGCGATCGTGGGCCGCCGGTAGCGGCTCTTTTGCAGGGCCTGACCGGCCCCGCGCGGGTTCGCCGGTGCTGCGGCCCACGCGGGGCCGACGGCGTGCGCGGGGGCTTGCGGCCACCGGCGGGCGAGGTGGGTGGGCAGTCGTTCGTAGAGTCGGGGCCGTGAAGAGCACTTCGGAGTCCTGGCCGGGCGTGCCCTACCCGTCGTACCTGCCGCCGAGGGCGGTGCACGAGGAGTTGGAGACGAGTCCCAGTTCGCCACGGCGGCCGAACTGTGGCTGCTCTGCCTGGATGCGGGGGACGGGGCCGCGGTTCTGCCGATCGTACGGACCACCTTCGGGGCGGACGGGACCCAGGTGGGCAGGACCGTGACAGTCCAGGGCGCGAGGACGCCGCTGGTGCGGTACAGGGTCGTGGAGCCGGGCGGGGCGCTCGACGAGCTGCTGACGCCAGCCCCGGCTGCCGGCTGCGAAGGTGGCGCGACTACGGGGTCCGGCCCGGCGGGTGCGGACGTACCTGATCGGCATCGAGGAGCCCCCGCTGGTGAAGATCGGGAGGACCACCGGTACGACTCGGGCGCGGTTGTCGCAGCTGCAGGTGGGTCAGCCCGGTCAGCTCGGCCTGCTGCTGGACGTCGAGGGCGACTTCGAGGCAGCGCTACCCGGAGTGCACGCAGCTGCGCCAGGATCGGGTCCGATCTCGGGTTGACCCTACCGGCCGTCGGGCTCCGTGCCGGGGTGGAGGTGGTGCTGTGCGCTCCCCGGGAGCCCCCACACGCCCTCTACCGTCCGGTGCCGGGGTGGGTGAGGATGAGCGGCTGAGCGTGTCCCGTACCCGATCGAAGGGGAAATGTCGTGGGAGACCATTCGAAAAAGTCGCCGGATCCGTCGACGGGCAAGCCCCCGCCGGACAACGCCGACGGCAAGGTCGAGCCCCCGCCGCCGCCCGCCGGCAAGCACAAGAAGCAGTGAACGACGACGGCTTGGCCGGATACCGCGTACGCCTGGACGCGGAGATGGAGGAGGGCGGGCAGTGGCCGGCCGATTCGCCGTGGCTGCGCGAGGCCGTCGCCGCGCTGCCCCGGGACCGGTTCGCGCCGGATCGGCTGTGGCGCTGGGACGGCTGGGCGTACGTACCCCTCGACAGAACGGTCGACCCGGACGGCTGGGCGAGCGAGGCGTACGGCGCGGTCGACTCTCCGGCGATCACGCAGCTCACCGGCGGGGTGCCGTCGTCGTCGCTGTCGGCGCCCGGGGTGGTGGCCGACATGCTGGACAGCCTGCAGTTGGAGCCCGGGCACCAGGTGTGGGACGTCGGCACCGGCCAGGGCTGGACGGCGGCGCTGTCCGCCTGGCGGGCCGGCCCGGGCCGAGTGGTGTCCACCGAGGTGGACGAGGACCTGGCCGCGTTCGCCCGCGGCCGCCTCGCGGCCGCCGGGCTGGACGTCGAGGTGCGGGTCGCCGACGGCTCCCGCGCCGGGTCGCCCGGTGCAGAGCAGGTCGACCGGCTGCAGGCGACCTACGCGGTGGAGGCGGTGCCGTGGTCCTGGGTGGAGGCGGTCCGGCCGGGCGGACGGATCGTCTACCCGTGGGGCCGGCTGGGGTACGTCGCGCTCACGGTCGCCGAGGACGGCGCGAGCGCGCGCGGCTGGGTGCACGGCCTCGCGCAGTTCATGGGCGACCGCCACGGCCCGGCCCAGCCGGGCAGCGGCCCGGCCGCGCACGCGGCGGTGCGCGCCGGTGCCGATCCCGAGGCGCAGCGGGTGCTGGAGCGCGACCCGGCGGGCCTGGCCGACTGGGGGGTGCGCTTCGCCCTGCGGGTCGCCGTGCCCGACGCCGTGCTCTTCACCGACGACGGCCCGGACGGTGCGGTCACCCTGGTGCACGACGGCGCGCACTCCTGGGCGGAGATCGGGCCGGACGCGGACGGGCGGCCGGTGCTGCGGCAGGGCGGGCCGCGCCGGATCGGCGACGAGGTGCTCACCGCGTGGGCGCAGTGGGACGGGCTCGGCCGGCCGGACCTGTACGACTACGGCATCACGGTCACCCCGGAGTCCCAGTGGGCGTGGCAGGGCAGTCCGGACGGCCCGCGCTGGCCGATCACGCAGCCGGCCCCGGCCCGGTCCTGACCGGCGCGGGCCGTACGGGCCCGCAGCAGGGCCGCCGTGAGAAAGCGGGCGGTGGGGCCGGGGGGGGGGGGGGGCCCCCCGGCCCCCCCCCCCCCCCACCCGCGCGGAAACCCTCTGAACCAGGAACGGCCGGGCGGGGGGGGGGGGGGGGCGCGCGGTGGGGGGGGCC
>NZ_JBHZCY010000007.1:5261-66989 GCF_042786665.1 Kitasatospora sp. NPDC059146
CGCCGGCCCGGGCCGGGGCCGGCCCGGCGGGGGCCGACCGGCCCCGCCGCCGGGCCGCCGTGAGAAAGCGGGGGGTGGCCCGGAGGTCGTGGTGACGACCCCCGGGCCACCGCGCTACCAGCCGGCGCTCACGCCTTCGCACCGGGACTCGGCCGGCGGGGCGGGCGGGCGGCCGACGCTTCTGCGCGCAGCATCCGCCAGACGATCCGGCCGATCTCGTGCATGCCGTGGTGCAGCTCCAGCCGGTCCCTGCCGGGCAGCCGCCACGTCCGCACCGGCTGCCCCTCTTCCTCGATCGGCACGCTCTGGTAGGCGTCGCCGTCGGTCAGGCGAACCGTGATCCGGCGCCCGGGGCCGAGCACCAACTCGGCGGTGAGCGAGGCGACGACCGCCAGGCCCTCCTCGCGGCAGGAGTCGACCATCCCCTGGTGCCGGGCCTCGCGCTCCTCCCCGGGCACGCTGGCCACCAGGTGCTCGCGCACGTGTCGGTAACGCCGTCGGCCCCAGGGCGGGGCCGGCGGAGGTGGTGCACAGTGGTGCCGTACGGCCGGGGCCGACGGTCAGTCCGAGGTGCTGCTCTGGACGTGCTCGTTCAGGGTTTCCAGCAGGGCGATCTGCTGGTCGGTCAGCGTCCCGGCCTCCCGGGCGGCTGCCTGCTTCGCCAGCCACTTGCCCGGTCGCAGCGTCGGGTCCGCCTTCCCGCCGGTGCGAGTTGCGGTTCCGGTGAGTGTTCCGCCCGCCTTGAGGTAGGCGACCATCCTGCGGTAGGTGCGGCTCCACTCGGGGTCGAGGCGCCACAGCGGGTCGAGGGCGTCCAGCGTCGCCTGCTGTGCCTCGGCCGGATCGGGGTCGAGGCGCTGGCGGCGCATCCAGCGACCGATGTTGTAGTCGTCCAGGGTCGCCCTGCTGGGGATCGCCAGGTCTCCGTGGAAGTGGTGCCATGCCTTGGCGTAGGCGTAGCCGCGCTCCCAGGCGTGGGCGGTCTTGCTCCAGATCATGCCGATGGCGTCGAGCTCGGAGCGTCGGGCCGGGTTCATGGCACCGGTCTCGTGGAGGTGGCGCTGGTTGCGCAGCCAGGTGTGCAGCTCGCGGTTCTCCTCGGTGTTCGGGGGGTCGAGGTGACCGTGTTCGACGTGGAACGCGGTGGCGACGCCGAGCATGTGCTCGAACTCCTGAGCCCTGGGCGAGAACATGCGCAACTTGAGGCTGCGCAGGATGTCGCCCCGGTGGCGCTTGGCGTCGATGCGCAGCCAGGCGAGCGGCTCCTCCTCGGTCTCGGCGGACGGCGTGCCGTCACCGCTCTCTGCGTCGTCGGCGTCGGTGAGGCGAGGGTCCGTCTTGAGCAGGTGGTCCTGTCGGCGGTGGGTGCGCAGGTCCGCGACTCGGCCGACGACCCGGGAGTCGACGCTGGCCAGGGCGCGCAGGACGTGCAGCACCGGGGCGTAGGCGGAGGCGCTGACCGCCTGCTCGGCCTCCTCCTGTACCTGGGGCCCGGCCTGGCCGACGATGGCCGGGTCGGCGGTGGGCAGGTCGTCGGCTTCCTCGCCGTCCGCGTCGGGGCTGGGAATGTAGACCGGGATGATGATGTAGGCGACCTTGCCCTGTTGGGGCTGCTGGCGGACGGCCCGGCCGAGGGCCTGGACGATGTCGACGACGGAGGTCTTCGGGTCGGCGAAAACCACCGCGTCGACCGCGGGCATGTCAATGCCCTCCGCGAGCAGGCGGGCGTTGCACAGGATGCCGCACTCCTCGCCCTCCTGCCCTTCCCGCTCCCCGGTGTGCTGGCGGAACTCGGCGAAGGCCTGCTGGCGCTCGCGGCGGGGGTCGGTGCCGGCCACCGCCTTGGCCCAGATCCGCTCGGGCCGGTCGTAGTCCGGGAGGAGGGCCGCGGTCTCCGTGATCGTCGCGGCGAACTCGCGGGCGTAGGTGATCCGCGCGTGGAAGGAGATGATGCGGCGCAGTCCCAGGTCGGCGATCGCCCGCAGCACGGCGACCTGGAGGGCGAGCCGTTGCAGGTCGACGTTGGTGCGCTGGGAGCGGAGGTCGGCGATCGAGGGCAGGGAGAGAAGGTCGCACAGGTCCTGGTCGGTCACGACGGGGACGAGGATCTTGTAGTCCGCGATCCAGCCGCCGACGACGCCTGCCTCGAAGGACCACCGGTAGATCGTGGGGCCGTAGACGTTCTCGTCGTCCATCGAGTACAGCGAGGGCTTGGCGGTGCCCATCACCAGGTCCGAGAGGTCGCCGCCCGGTGTCTCGGCCGCGATCCGCGGGGTGGCGGTGAAGTAGAGGCGCCGCAGAGCCGGGACCTTGGTGTCCTCGTGGACGGCGGCCCAGGACTTCTCCAGGGCTCCGGCGGTGCGGTGGGCCTCGTCGACGATGACCAGGTCCCACTGGGGCAGGCCGTACTCGTCGTGGGCGCGGACCAGCCGCTCCAGGGAGGCGTAGGTGGCATAGACGGTGACCGGGTGCCCGGCCGGGACGCGGGTGACCAGGTCGGCCAGCTCGGCGGTGTCGGTGGTGACGTGCCCCTCGACGTGCGCGCCGGCTTCGGCGCTGTCCAGCGCCTCCTCCTTGGAGCACGCGGCGATCGCCACGCCCTTCCGGCCGCCGAGGTGGCTCCACGACGTGGCCGTCTGTTCCAGCAGCTCGATCGTCGGCACGAGCACGAGGGCCCGGCCGTAGGGAGCGAGCCGCTTGGCGCAGGTCGCGGACACCAGGGTCTTGCCAGCACCGCAGGCCATCTCCATGATCCCGCGACCGCCGTGCTTCACCTGCCGGACGGCTGCCTTCACGGCCTCCTTCTGGTAGTCCCTCAGGTCGGCGAGGCGGACCCGCGGGGTGGGCAGGCGGCGGTTGCCCGGCCGGGTGACGGCCTCGACAAGAGCCGTTGCCTCGGCGAGATCGGCGGCGGTCTCCGGCGAGAGGGTGCCAGTCTCGGGCCCGGTGGTGTCCACGGAGGTGTCCTTCTCGTTCGGTGGTGAGTGGGTCGGAGCGCTGGGCCTGAGGGCGCGGGTCTACCGGGGGCGCAGCGGGAGGATCTTCGCGGTCTGGTTCGTCGCGGCCGGCGGGCGGCAGTGCCGGAGGTGGGTCGCGCGCCAGATCTTGGCCTCCTCCTCGGTGGCGGTGTCGATCTCGGAGACCGAGCAGGCGCGACAGGTGGTGGTGCGCGTCTCGGCGTTGAAGGTGAACTGGGCTGGCACGGGCGCTCTCTCCCGGTAAGGGCCCGCCCCCGAGTGGAGCGGGGGCGGGCAGTGACGGTCGCTCGGGCTACCGGCCCGGGCGCTTCCAGCCACGGACTTCGAGGTATTCGATCTCGGCGTCGGGTACAGCGCGTCCGGTCGCGACCAGCCACTCCTGCATCGCCTCGGTGACGTCCCCGTGGTGCTCGGCGACCCTTCGGCTCCACTCGGCGGCGTCGAACCCGCCGTGGGC
Source organism: Kitasatospora sp. NPDC059146 (assembly GCF_042786665.1). Classification (NCBI taxonomy): domain Bacteria; kingdom Bacillati; phylum Actinomycetota; class Actinomycetes; order Kitasatosporales; family Streptomycetaceae; genus Kitasatospora; species Kitasatospora sp. NPDC059146. The sequence goes on from NZ_JBHZCY010000007.1 coordinate 8,697, forward strand.
GGCGTCGCCGTACTGGCGCTCCTCGGTGCCGTCGGTGCGGGGCAGGACCCCGCGCCGAAGCCCTGGCGAGTCCTCCTTCGAGCCGGAAGACAGCAGGAACTGGTTCGCTTTCATACGGACGGTGAACGCCAGCCGACCCCCGGCCTGGCCGGTGGCGTGCACGACCTGCGCGAGGTGCCCGGCACCCGAGCTGATCGCCTGCTTGCCTGCTCGGCCCGCCATGCTCCTGCCCGGGATACCGATGGTGTTGGGGCGCCGGACCCGGGCCTTCTCGCCGCCCCTGCCGGTGCGGCGGGTGATGTTCTGCTGAGCGATGCCTGCCAGCGACTCCTGGTCGCGCTCGCCGCCGCGCACCGCCCGGACCACTTGGCGCAGAGCACCGACCATGCTCGCACCCTTGCCCTTCGTGAAGAACTGGGAGACCAGGGAGGCGTCGCGCCCGAGCATCCTGGCGACCTGTCGCTTGGTGAAGCCCTCGTCGAGGATCTCCTGCGTCAGGCGCGCCGCCTCGTTCGGGTTGCTCGGGTCGGCGGGACTCACCGTGCACCTCCGGCCACCGCCTGCGCCGCCGCATGGAAGGCTTCCGCGTCGAAGCGGGCCCGCCCGAGCTCACGCAGCGCCAGCAGGTCGTCCTCGCTGCGCGGCGCGGCGACCGGGCCGCGCAGGTAGCCCTTGGCCAGGTACTCACCCGGCTGTCCTCGGTAGGGCCACTCCACAGGGTGGGTGGTGTAGACGGCGTCGGTGCGCAGTGCGACGACGGAGCCTGCGGGCAGGTGCAGGGCGCCGACCCGGGCGAGGATGTTCCTGCCGTCCTTGATGGTCATGTCGAGCAGGGCGGCCCGGGCGCCGCCCCAGACTCCGGCGGCCCACTCGGGGTGGGCGAAGGCGTCCCGGTCCGTGGTGGTGAGGCGGCGCCAGGTCTGAACGGTGCCGTCGTCGTCGATCAGTTCGGCGCCGTCCGGGACGGGCTGCCCGCTCGGGGTGGTGCCGGTGTTCATCCCGGGGCGCTGGGCGAACTTGCCGATGCCGTAGAGCAGGATGCTGCGGATGCCTCGGGAGGCGAGGTGGGCGGCGCGGCGGGTGCGTTCGTTCCCGTGCACCCGGGACAGGTTGACCAGGCCCGACCAGGCCGTCTTGAGCTTGTTCGACCAGTCGTCCAGTGGCTTGGCCTCCTTCCACACCAGGCCGTCGAGGATCTCGATCCGCCACGGCGTCTGCTGCGGGTTGTTGAGCGCGACGTTGATCTCCGCTCCGCTGGCCCAGGTGGTGAACGTGGTGCCGGGAGTGGCGGGGTACTCCCAGGCCCGGTCGCCCGGGACCGGGCAGGGCAGCAGGCCGACGTGCCGCCAGTCCTCGGGCACGGTCGCGCGGATCTGCCAGTGGGAGGGCGCCATCAGGGCCCGGGTCTGTTCCTTGCGGTCAAGGGTCTGGAACATGCGGCCGGTGAGCCGGTTGGGTGCGCCGACGCCGGAGCGCCAGGTGTGGCGGCCGTAGGCCAGGGTGCGGTCGTACTCGGCCAGACCCGGAAGCTCTGCCGGGACGCGCGGCGGCAGGATCAGCTCGGTTCGACCCTGGCCGGCGGTCTCGTGCACGAGCTCGCGCAGTTCCGCGCTCATCACCGGGTAGCCCCCGGCGAAGGCTCCGCTCACCGGGATGGTGCGCTTCCACAGGTCCAGGCCCATGGAGGAGGGGAAGCTCATCATCACGGCGTCGTCCCATTGGCGGCGCAGGGCGTCTCGCATGAGCACGAACGCATCGCGCACCAGCGCGGCGTCCGCCCCGCCCGGCTCGAACCACTGCGCGGCCGACAGGATTTCGACGGCTCCGGCGTTGCGCTCGGCATCAGCAGGCCGGTAGCGGCCCACCGGCTTGCGCTCGTGCACGAGGTGGCTGGCGAGAGGGTCCTGGCCGGCACCGCGGCCGAGCCGGGGCTCCCAGCGCGGGCTCGGGGTGTTGAGCCAGTCCGCGACGGCCCCGATCAGAGTTGGGTGGCGCTCGGAGTTCTGGTGCCAGGGGTCGCCGCCGGTGATGTAGATCCGGCGGGTGTTCGGCAGCGTGGCGATCACCGCGTCGAGGATCTCGCCGGGCGTTCGGCCGCCCAGGTCCACCTGCAACTGGCGGGTGGCGGTGGCCAGGTCGCCGGTGCGGGCGTCCAGCCAGACGGTGTGGTAGGCGTTCTGCTCCCACGTCGGGCGCCTGCGCTTCACCTCGGCGATCCGCGTGTAGGCCTGCGCACCGGGCCCGTCCGGGATCGACGGGAGCACGCGTTGACGCAACTCCGTGTCGCCGGACGGCTCGATGGGCACGGCCTGCTCCGACTCCTCCACGGCTGCCGGGGCCGGGGCAGTGGCAGGAGGGCCCACCAGGACGGTACGGGGCGCGGCGACGGTCGCTTCGGCGGAGGCGGGGGCGATGGCGCTGTGCTCGACGGGCGGGGCCGCCGGGCCAGCCTCTGCCGAACTGGTGGCGCTGAGGGCGGCGCGAACCTCGGGCGGGGTCGGGTCCAGGCTGGGGGCGATGCGGACCACGTCCGCCAGCTTCAACCCGCCTGCCTTGGCGACGGCCTCCCCGCTAGCTCCCTCGTAGGCGGCGAGCGCCTTGATCCTGGTCTCGCGCTCCGCGTTCAGGATGTCGAAGGCGGACTGCTTCTGGGTGAGTGCCTTCTGCGCGGCGACGACTTCCTTGGCGGCGGCGGCGGCCTTGTCGCGCAGCGGGCGCAGCTCCTTGAGCTGGGCGTTGTAAGTTGCGCGGTCCATCGGTTTCACTCCCCTTCGGCGGAGGCCGGGTCGGTAGCGGGGTGGCTGGGGACGTAGGCGATCGGGCCGCTGGACTTGGAGTCCAGCCGGGTGCCGAGCAGCAGGTCGGCCAGGCGGCGGTCGTCGGTGCCGGCCGGCGCGGTGGTGATGCGGTTGACCGGGGCGGTGAGGTCGGTGAGGTATCCGGCGAGGCGGGCGCTGGTGAAGCGGTATCGCAGGGAGGTGCCGCCGCCGCCTCGGGTCCATTCGTCCAGTCCGGTGAGGACGGCGACGACGAACCCGGCCACGGTGACCGGCATGACCCTCGTGGCGGCCACCCTGTCGGGGTCGCAGCGCCACCAGCCGGACAGGCCGGTCAGCAGGTCCTTCTCGGAGAGGTCGACATGGAAGCCGCTCCATGCCTGGTCCGGGTCACCTTGGACTCGCTCCGGACCGCCGGTGCGCAGCACGGTGATCTCGGGGCGCCCGAGTATGGCCAGGTCGGGCTGCTTGCGTTCTTGGAGCACTTCGACCGCGCCGCTGGGCACGATCATGCGGCCTTCGGTGCGGGCACCGGGGATCGTGCCGGTGGCCAGGAGCTTTCTGACGGTCGGTCCAGAGCATCCCAGGGCCGATCCTGCCTGGCCGGTCGTCAGGTACACCGACACCATCCTCCATAGTCTCGTTGCTTAGCAAAAAACACTAAGCACACCCTAGGGGATGGAGCTGCCGCTGTCTATAGTCTTTCTCGATAGCGAGAAGGACTATAAGCGGATCGGTGCGGGCCGCCCCGGCCCGGCTAGGTGTGACGGGAAGTCGTAGTTGGCGGTTGGCAGTGATAGTTGGCGGATCACCTGCCTTTGGCCTCGCGACCTGGGGATTCGCTGGCGGTGGTGTGCTCCCGGGGGGCAGCGCCGCCAACTATCACTGCCAGTGCTCGCCAACTACGACTTCCAGGGGCGCCCCCGACCTGCGCGTTTGCACAACTGTCCCGCCAACTACGGCTGCCAGTCACACTAGGATGCGGCGCCATGGCACTCAACAGCCGCACCGAGCTGGTCGCCGCGCTCGGCTCCGGCCGCCCCCAGGACCTGCTCGGCACCGCGGAGTCCGAGTGGCTCGACTTCAAGGCCGAGCCCTACGACTTGCGGAACGCCCACAGCAAGGTCGAGATGGCCAAGGACGTCGCCGCCTTCGCCAACCGCGCCGGCGGTCTGATCGTCTGCGGCGTCAAGGCCGTCCGGCAGCCGGGCGAGCTGTACGAGACCGCCGCCGCACTCACCCCCTTCGACCCCGCCCGGATCACGGCGGAGGCCTACATCAAGGCGCTCGCCTCCGAGGCCCGCCCGCTCCTGTCCGTCCACCTCGCCCTCTTCTCCCACCCGGACAACGGCGACGGCACCACCGGCTCCTACCTGGTGATCGAGGTGGAGCAGCTCCCCGAGGACCAGCGCTACGCCCTCGTCCGCCGTACGCCCCAGCCGGACGGGAGGAACGTCGACACCTGGTGCGTCCCGATCCGCAACGGTGACCAGACCGACTTCCTGTCCCCCGACGATGTCTACTCGCTGATCAACGGCGGGGTACGCCGCCGGATACACCCCGCCGCGCCGCTTCCCCCGGCGCCGCCCGTCGACCCGGCCGGCGCCCGGCAGGCCCTGGCCGAGCACCAGGGCTGGGACGACGTTCCGGTCCTGTTCTGGCAGAGCTCCCCCGAGGTTCCCGCCACCTTCCTGCCGGCCCTGCACGACGACACCGGCATCCGCGGCGCCCTGGAGCGCCAGCAACCCCTGCGCCAGGGCGGCTTCAACTTCGCCTTCGCTCCCAGCCGCTCGGTCCCGTTCGCCGGCGGACTGCTCCTGTCCGAACCCCGCCGTGCCGTCGCCGTCGCCGCCGACGGCACGGTCACTGCGGCCGCGCTCGCCACCCCGGAGATGCTGGGCTGGGCCATGAACGAGAACTACCAGGCCGCCGGCCGCCTGAACGTCCTCACCCTCTCCGAGATGACCTACGAGTACTACCGCCTGGTCGACCAGCACATCCGGCCGACCGTCCCCGGGCCGTGGCAGCACCGGGTGGTCGCCACCGGGTTCGGCGGGGTTCGCCTGGCCCCCGGCGCCAACCCGGGCTTCCCCTTCCAGGGCTCGCCCCGGGATGCCTCCGTCGACACCTTCAACCTCGACTGGTCGGCCTCCGGATCGCCTGAGGCCGACGCCTACCAGGCCCTCGCCCGGATCTACAGCGCCTTCGGACTCGGCGGCCGCGACAACCCCTACGTGCGCGATGAGCAGCTCGACCCGGAACTGCTCAGCGCCGCAACGAAGTAGCGCGCGCGTGCGCGCCGCCTCCCCCAACGGCATGCCGAAGACCACCGACATGAGCACTGGCCAAGCCGCGCTCATACCAGTCTGGGGCGAAACCCGCTGGTCAGCCCACATGATCCCCTCCTACGATCACCCGATGATCAACGATGCAGACGACATGACGACACCCCCGCAGGACCTCGTGGACGCCGGGAACGAGCTCTACGCCGCCCTGGAGCGCTACCTCGCCAACCCAGACGACGACGCCCCCCGCACCGACATCTACTACGCCCAGGAGAAGCTGGGGCTGGCCGTCACCGGCTGGCCGCACTGGGGCGAGTCGGACCAGGGGCAGGCACTGCACACCGCCGTCCGCGACCTGGCCGGCTCCATCCAGTACGGCCACGGCGCCACCCTCCCCGAGCTGCGCCAGGCGCTCGACCGGCTCAACGCCCTGTAGAGCACCGGCGGGGCGGCGGCCAGGCGGTCGCCGCCTCCACCCCGAGCAGCCAGGCCCGTCATCTGGGGCTGGAGCGGCGGTTTCCCGTGGTTCCGCAGAGCAGCCCCATGATCGCGATGTAGGCACACAAGGCACTGGCGAGCTCCCTTCCCGCTCTTCGCCCGCTACCCTGTTCACCGGCAGGTGCGGTACATCCCCTGCCGTGAAGTCCATCAGCCCTCGAGGGTTCGCCGGCCTCCGCCGGTCCGCGCCGGAGCGTTCCGCCCGGCTGCGCGCCACACCGTCCCCGAAGGGCACCGCCATGTCGTCACCGATCAGCAGGGAAGACATGAGGGATTTTCGCGAGCTGCGGGAATCCCTCGCCGCCGCCGGCATCATGACCAGCATCAGCCAGATCGCCGCGGCCGAGCGCGACGTCCGCAGGTGGGCCGCAGGCCGGCTCAGCGCGGTGGAGCTGTGTCAGATCTGGGGCTGGGAGACGACCGCCTTGCGTCCGCACTACCGCCGGGTTGGCGAACATCTGTTCGTGATGATGCTCGCGGACGAACACACCGAGCTCGTCCGTACCGCCCGGGCCCGAACCGACGCCGGAGACCCCGGCCCGGTGAGCATGTGGATGCGCCACCGCGGCCAGGACAAGCCGGTTCTCGTCGCCCTGCCCGTGGTCACCGTCCACCGCAACAACCGCCACCCGGTGCAGCAGCTCCTCACCCCAAAGCGCCGCACCGCGGCAGACCTGCCGCACCTTGTCGGCGCCGAAGTCCCCGTCAACCTGCCCCACCGGGCGGACCGCGGCATCCCCTGCACGCTGTGCGGCGTGTACGACGCCCACTACCTCCGCCGGGACCAGCGCGCCGTGCCCGGCTTCGTGTGCGAGGACCACAAGGACCACGCCCTCGACCAGCAGATGTGGCCGATGCACATGGAGGAACAGATCACGGAGAAGCTCGGCATCTAAGCCGCACTCACCCCGGGCCGTCAGCCATCGAGGCCGGTGGCCCGGGTCTCAACTGACTCGTCGGTGAGGAGCATGTCCTCCACACCGAACCGCGCCGCTTCGCGGCGGTTCAGCGCCCTGTTCAGCAGTTCCTCGCCCTCGTGCAGGTTGTCGATCACCTGCTGGGCGTGCTGCTCCTCCGCCGCCTGGTCGTCCTCGTCCGGCCTTGACCGGAACCGAAGCGTCTCGCCGGCGGCCTCCAGCAGCTTGGCCGCCGCCGCGGCGAAGCCCTCCTCGACCTTGCCGCCGGTCCTCAGCGCCACCGCACCGGGCGGCGCGAAGTCCTCGGCGAGGACGGCCAAGTGGCCGTCCGCCCGGCCGAGGTGGGCGAGAACCCGGGCTTGGTGGTCCTCGGGCACCGGCCAGGCCAGCGGTTTGCTGCCCTCGGAGATCTCCAGCACGGTGCGGGAGTCGGCGGAGGCGACCAGGTTGTAGCTGGCGTGATCGGCCGCACGGCGCAGGTGCGCCGCGAGCAGGCCAGCGCGCACCGCGTCGTCCTCGTGCTCCAGAGTGCCCGGGATGTCGATGCCCAATGCCGCCAGCGCGGCGCGCAGTTGACCCTCGGTCGGGTTCAGGTTCGCGTACATGCCGCGATCATTCCGCAGCCCTGGCCGACGCAGACGCGCCGTCACCCCATCGGGTGACGTCCGTTCGGGACGATGTAGGGGCGCAGCAACACGGCCAGGCCCATGGTGGCGCCGAAGGCGGTCGGCCCGGCGAGGCCCAGCAGCACCAACCGGGCGGTGCCGGTGAGGAGGTTGTCGGCGATCAGCATGAGGCCGATGGCCAGGGCCACCCCGCCGGCGAGGAGCAGCGCGAGCCGGGCGCCGACCGGCAGCCAGGCCGGGCCCGGGACCTGGAGGACCTCACGGGCGTGGATCGCGTGCCCGGCGAAATCGCCGGTCGGCTCTCCGCACTGGCAGACCATGCGGTGGACGGCCTCACCGGCACGTGCCGAGGCAATGGGGTCAAGCTCCCGCACCGGTCCGTGGCGTCCGTCGTCCATCGGCGGCCTGCCCATCAGTTCCCCCCTCGGCTGGTCTGGCCCGCCATCGTATCGCTGACGCCCGGCCCCGGGCCGTGCCCGGCGAGGTGGCGGTCCACCTGGATCAGCACGCGATCGGTCCGCGGTAGTCCCAGCGCTCCAGGTCGTCTGGGCGCGGCTCGTAGTCCGCCCGCCGGCCCTCTGGGTCGCGGGACGATGAGGTAGGCGCCGCCGGAGATCCGATCCTCGCTCCAGCCCCCGACGTACAGCAGCAGACCGTCGAGGTGCCCGCCGCGCAGATTGCGGTAGGCGCGGGCGGGCTCGGGGCCCGAGTCGTCGTTCCAGTCCGAGCCGTAGACGCGACGCCCGAGGTGGTCGGTGGACGGGTGGTCCTCGGTCTCGGGGTCCAGCGGGATCACGACGTTGCTCCTTCGCTGCTGGCCCGGCGGCGGCACCCCGGGCTGGTTAGCTCTTCTTGGCGGCGCGGGCGCGCACGGCGCCGTAGGCGAGGATGAGCAGGGCGGAGCACTGCTCGACGGGGTCGCTCTCGGTGTCATCGAGGTAGGTGGTGGCGATGAGCGCTGCGGGGTGCGGGAGCGGTCCGCCGGGCATCGGTAGGAAGGTCCCCGGGTTGTCGCCGGGGTGCTGGCGGGCGAACTCGTGCAGGGCCTCGGCGGTGGCGCGGGGGTCGGGCCAGGCGCCGGGGGTCGGCGGCAGCTCCGGCAGGGTTCGGGCGGCCCACGCGGCCCCGAGTAGCGCGTCCCGGCGAGCCAGCGGGCTGGCGTCCGTCCACACGTCGTAGGCGGTCTCGCCGTCGTCGGGGCTGCGCCCGATGCGGGCGGCCTCGGCCCGATAGAAGTCGATCTTGCTGGCGAAGGGCTGGCCCTGGACGAGGTCCCGGGCGTCGCGTGCGGCGAAGGTGCTCAGCTCCGTGGCGCTGCGGGCCAGGTCGTGCAGGCGCATCATGTCCCTGGCTTGCTCGGCCATCACGTGGGGCATGAACTCCGCGGGGACGTCGCGGGCGACCGGGACGCCACCCACCAGGAAGGTGGCACGGGGGTTGTCATGGTTCACCAGGGGCTGCCCTTCTACGGGTTCTCGTCAGGCCGACTCCGGGCGGAAGGCCCTGCCGGCGGTCGGCAGGGGCACCGGCGTCGGCTCAGCGGCGGTCGCTCACAGGTCTCGGGGTCCACGACACGTCCGCGCCGGGGCCGGTTCGGGCGGCGGCACTGATCGGCCGCCGCTCCGACCGTCGATCCCTGTCGATCAGAACTCGTACTCGTCGTCCGGAGTGATGAGGCCGAGCTCGGGGTCATAGTTCAGCCCGCTGACGGCGGGGTACCCGTCCACCCAGGTGTAGCCGAGCCGCATGACCGTCTGCGGAGATGCCGGAATGAGGAAGTAGTCCGGCTTGTCCGGATGCTTGGCGAGTTCCTCGGCCATGGCGACGACGACGGAGTGACCGCAGTCCGCGATCCAGGTGTGCCAGGGGATCAGATCGGCAGGGAGGACACCCGGGTAGGGGCGGGGGGTGCCGTACGGGGCGGCCAGCCGGAGTGCCGCGTCGGCCTTGCCGTCGGCCGGGGACTTCACCTGGCCTTCGGCGTCTTCATCGGATGCCGGCCCGAGGGTGAGCTGGGTGGTGTCGGCCGTGCCGTCGCGGAGGGCCTCGAAGCGGGAGTCGGCGATCAGGACAAGGTCACTGGGGGCCTGTTGGTAGAACCGGTTGATCTCGGCCGTCGCGGCGTTGTTGTCCATGGGGTGTGCCTTCTGGCGCACGATGCCCTCGCGCAAAGCGGCGGAGAACTCGGCCGGGAGGCCGATCAGGCGCAGCGCCTGGGTGATGCCGGTGTCCGCGTCGACGAGGGCGAGGTAGAGCGGGACACCGCTCGTCGGCAGGTCGGCGGGCGCGAGCTGGGCCTGCCGGTGGTACTCCCAGGGGGCGTCCGACCAGGGGAGCCCGTGCTTGGGGTTGCTGTCGAAGGGGTCCGTGAACTTGTACAGGAGAAGCGTCACGTGGTCGCCGTTGACGACGGCGAACTCGGCGTTGCCCTTCGCGAACGCCTTGATCTCGTGCTTGGCCGGCTTGCTGACGGCCAAGACGAACTGAGCGCCCTGTGCCGTGAGGCGCAGCTCGGCGGTTCCGTCACGCCAGCGGGTGATGTGGGGACTGTAGGGCTGGCCGACGGCCAGCGTGTTCGGGAAGGGCGGCTGCGGGGAGGTGCTCAACGGGTATTCCTCTCGGCAGAGGCGCTGCTCGGATGCGGGCGGTCGGTGCGGCGCCTGGAGCGTGCCTCGTATGGCGGTAGGTCTGGAGCGAAGCGTACGGGCAAGGTGTGACACACAGTCATCGCGCTGGCGCCGGTGGTAGTGGTGGATCAGTGTCGGCGGCCCGGCCGGGGCCGGTGGGGCCACCAGGCGGCGAATTCGGCCGGGTGGTAGCGGGGTTGCGCGGCGCCGGGGTTGACCGGCTGGGGTGGTGGGGGGAGGAAGGGGTCTGTCCGGGGGGCTTTGGCTGCCTTGGACAGTGCACGGATCACGGTGGAGGGCTCGACGTGGTGGAGGCGGGCGAGCTCGCTTCGGGTGAGCGGCCAGTCCGGCCCTCGGTCGGCCTTGGCGGTGCTCGGGTCGGTCATCGTCCCCTCCCAGGGGCGGTAGGCCGGGCCGGCCGCTGTGGTGGGCGGCCCGGCCCGGGGGTTCTCAGGCGAACGAGAGCTGGAAGTCGTCGTCCTGGTTGCAGTGGTCGCACACGCGTCCGGCGATGCCGGAGGAGTCGTGGCGGGGGTGGCGGGCACCGGGCTGCTCGCAGTTGTCGCAGGGCGGGCCGGAGGGACGCTCCCGTCGGGGCTCGGGCTCCCATTGCAGCGTCCGGTAGTGCGTTTGGGCCTCCCGCTTGGTGCTGTACGACTGTTCCGTGCCCTCGTCGGGGTCGTAGTCCTCGCCGTTGAAGCCGCTGCCGGAGTAGGAGACGTGCACCGACCAGCGGGTGGTGCTGGTGCCGTCCTCCAGCAGGTCGGTGTGCTCCTCCAACGTCGCCCGGCGCCCTTGGCCGAGGCCCTTGTCGAACACCGGCTTCGTGGTCCGGGACACCGTTTTGAGGCCGGCCACGCGGTCCTGTTCGGCCCTCTCCGCGGCCAGCTTCTTCTCCAGGTTCTTCCTGCGGTTGTCGGCACGGCGCAGCTCGGCGGCCTGCTCCTTCTCCCTCGCGGCCTTCTCAGCGGCGCGGCGGGAAGCGGCAGCGGCCTGCTGCTCCTCGGGGGACGGAACGGGGGCGATCTCGCACAGCCGCTTCCGCGGGTAGCTGTAGCGGTCGGTGTGGTGGAGGACCGTCCAGTGGCCGGACCCGTCGCGCCGCAGGACCTGCTCGGCCTGGCCGACGACGACGGCCACCCCGCACAGCTCGCACACCTCGCCGCTGGCGGCGGGCTTCGCGGGGCACTTCTCGTGGTGCTCGATCTCCATGTCGTCTCCGTGGCCGACGAGGTGGCCGAAGCTGACCGGCAGGTGGGCCCCGCACCAGCGGCACGGCCCCGCGATGTGGTTCGGGCGCCGGACCGCGTGCACCACCTCGGGCCCGTCCTGCGGGATTTCCTCGGCGTCCAGCAGGGCCTGGAGCTTGCGGCGGGTGATGTCGCCGAAGGCGGAACGGGCTTGCTTGAAGTGCCGGGTCCAGACCGGTTCGTCCTGTCCGACGCGGTGGACTGTGACCGTGGCGTCTTTCTTGACGTAACTCTCGCCGTTGCTCCATGCCTCCGCCCACCCGGTGGTGGCCTTGTCGACCACGACGACCAGCGCGCCGACGGGCAGGGTGACGGTGTCACCGTGCTGGAGCCACTGGCCTTGGACCGCCTTGCCGCCGGGCTCTGCCAGATCGAGTGCGGTGATGGTCTTGCGCCAGCAACTGGCCGGGTGCAGACCGGACGGGACGGTCGGGACGGTGAACGTGGCCCGAGCCCGGCGCACCAGCAGGCACGGCCCTTCGGCGGTCGGACCTTCGGCGAGCAGGTTGGCGAGCGTACGGCGGGTCGCGGCTCCGAAGGCGCCGCTCTGGCTGCCGAAGGCCTTGTGGAGCACGGCGTCCGGCTCGCCGGCGCGCCAGACGGTCAGTGTCACGGGCTTGGGTCCGGCCTCGGGCGTCTTGTCCACCGTGACGATCAAGCGGCCGACCGGGAGGGAGACCTGGTCGCCGGGGCGCAGGTCTTCGCCGATCAGGCCGCGCAGGCCGCCGTGCTGCTCGTGCAGCGCGGTGAGGGTGCGCCGCCAGGATCCGTCCGGCTGGTGGCCGTCGGGTACCGGCGGGACGGTGAACTCCGTCCGGGGTTCCTGCTGGGGGTGACCGGCAGTGCTGATCATGAGGGTTGCTCTCCAACTGGTATGCGGCAGCGCCCGGTTGGCACCGCCTGTGCCTCGACGTGACCAGGATCTCACTGCGCACTGTTATTTGCAACTTTCATTTGCAAATAACAGCCCTTGAAAACCGGCCCGGGGAGAGCTGTCGAGGCACATCCACCGGGCCGGCCACCGCATCCTCCCATGCCGCCGGGAAGGCCTCCCAGCCAGGCGGGACGGATCATCTCGTCCGGCTGGGGGTGGTGGCCGTCTCCGGGGCCATCCTCGCGACTTCATGCTCAGGTGCGCCTCAAGAGGCTGTGGACGACGGTGGGCCGCGCGCTCGCCGGCCGGGCCGGCCAGGCTGCGTGAGCTGGCCCGCCTGAACCTGCCGAGGTACGTCGAGCCGGGGTCCGAGTCCTGGGTCGAGGGTTCGTGCGAGGCGGCACGGCACCGGCCCTACGTGCCGCGCACCGGTAGCGGCTACGCCCAGGCCCGGGCCGCCGATGACTGGCGCGCCGTCTACCGGTGGGCGACCGGGCCGGCCTGGGAGCCGCCGGTGTACGGGCTGTGCGCCGACGACTGACCAAAGGCCGGCACCCCGGTCTCCGCGCACCCGCGGCTGCGGCTCGTCCTGGACGACGGCGCGAGATCTGATCACCTGCCGTGTTCCATCCACCTCGGACCGTTGTCAGTGGTGGGCACTATCGTGCTGCTCCGCACCTGTGGAGTTCGTTCGGAAGGAAATCCCGTGAGTCATCCCCTTGAGCAGGCCCGGGCCCGGATCACCGCCGACGCGCCGTACACGGTGCGGGACCTCGCCGAGCTCCTGGGCGTCTCGGTGCAGTCGATCCGCGCGCTCGACCACGCCGGCTACCTGCCCGGCGCCGTATGGTCGTCGATCCCCGGCCGGGGCGGTGGCCGCTACACCTGGGCCGGCGAGCAGCTGCTCGCCTGCCTCGACATGGACCTCGACGACCTGCCGCCGCTCGACCACGACCGGTACGACCCGTCCACGCTGTGGCGGCTCGGCTGCGCCTGCGCCGACTGCACGGCGTGGCACGCGAAGAGCACGAGGGCGTACCGGCAGCGGGCCCGCGAGCAGCGGTTCCCCCCGGAGAAGCGCGAGGAGCTCCTCGCCCTGGTGCGAACCGGCACCCCCGTGAAGGTCGCAGCACCGCAGGTGGGCATGACGCACCATCAGGTGTACGCGCTCGCCCGTACCAACGCCGAGTTCGGCCGGTGCCTCGACACGGCGGGCGAGGCGCTGTGCGTCTCCGCGGCCGACTCCCGGTGCGGCACCCACGCCGGATACCGGCACCTCACCTGCCGGGGCACGGCCTGCCGCAAGGCCCACGCACCCGAGACCCGTCCCGCTCCCACCTCTCAGTGACCACCCGCCGCCCGTCTCCTGACGGGCGGCCACCACCTCGCGCCGCCATCGGCGGCGGCCGACCTCACCGGGGGTTCCATGTCCACCATCCCTCTGCACGAGATCGAGGTCCCCCCGACGGAGGAGGGGGCGGTCAAGCCGTGGCGCAAGCTGCTCCGCGCGCTCGACGAGAGCAGGCGCGGCGGGTACGTGTGCGTCGGCCCGTGGCTGGAGGCCGGGGCGGTGTACCGCCTGCCGGCCGGGGCGCTGATCGTCGGCGTCGACCGCACCTCGGAGACCGCCCGGCGGGTCCGGCTCTGGCGGGTCAACACCAGGGGCGCGCTGACCGTCATGCGCGACAGCACCCTCAAGTCGTTCAGCGCGGAGTTCGGCGACGGCGTCCGCAACACCCTGCGGACCGCACTGGACCGGTACCCGCCGAGCGTCCACGCCCCGCAGCTCGTGCGCGCCGCCGCGCCCCAGGCCCCGAAGCCGAACGGGCGCGCCGACCGCTGCGCGCTGTGCGGCAAGTCGGTCGCGGCGGGCGCCGGCCTGCTCGTCGGCACGCCCGGGCACCGCTCGGTGCAGCACCGGCCGGGCGAGTGCCCGCCGCTGCGCAACGAGCGCGGACAGGCGTGCTCGAAGTGCGGGGGCTGGGTCGAGCCGGGCACCGGCATCCTCAGCAGCCCGCACGAGGGGATGTGGAACGTCCGGCACGACGGGGACTGCCCGCCGGAGGGTGAGCGGGCCGCCCCTCCCCCGCCGCCGCGCCGGCGCAACGAGCGGGCGGACCGGTGCGTACGCTGCGGCCGGGACGTCGCCGAGTTCGAAGGCTGGCTCATCCCGCCGGCGGCCGTCGGCGGGTTCTGGTCGGTCGAGCACGACGGCGACTGCCCGCCGCCGGCGGCGGGCCAGTACGACGGGCCGACGTGGCGCATCACCGCAGGCGTGCCCGGCCGGTTCAAGCCCGTCCCCGGCCCGCACTGGACGATCGGTCAGATCGCCCGGTTCAAGGTCGCCGAGTGGGAGCAGCCGGTACCCGCGGACGCGCCCGGCCTGGTCCGCGTCCACGGCATGCCGTCGCTTCTCGGCGTCGTCGTCTCGGAGGACCGGCCGCAGTACATCCGTGACGAGGACGGCGACTCACCCACGGACGAGCTGATCGGCGAATCGGGCTGGTTCTTCTGCGGCCGGGTGCGCCCGGCCACCGCGGAGGAGGCCGCGCCGCTGCTCGCCCAGGAGGCCGAGGCCGCCGTCGACCGCGGGCTCCGTGCGCGCGTCGGCCGGCTGCTGTCGTGGCGCTACCCGCGCGAGGGCGCCCGCTACCTGCCGGCCGAGGACCTCGACCAGGAACTCGCCGGCGTCGAGCTCGTCGAGCTGCGCACCCGTCCGGCCGCGGAGTGCACGGCCTTCGGCCGGGGTCTCTACCCCGATCAGGTGTGGATCGCCGAGGGCCGTGACTGGGTGCTGACCACCACCCACAACGGCATGGATGGCGACGACTGGTCGCTGATCAACTGGCGCCGGCACATCGCGTTGCTGCACCCGATGACCGCCGACCTGCGCCGCCTGGTGGACGACCTGACGGCCCGGTACGGCGCCGACGGCTCCGCCTGACCACCTGTTCACCGGTGAGGCCGGGCTGCCCGCCCGGGGCCGCTCGGCCTCACCGGCCCCGGCACCTTCCGATCGAGAGGCTCCGACGATGGGTTCGCAACCGCCGTTGATCATCGACCATTGGTTCCGCGAGGGACCGGTCCAACCGGACGGCTCCGACGGCTACTGGATCTGCGGGTGGCCGGGGTGCGGGCAGCACCGCGCCGACCACGCCCAGGCCGAGGGGCAATGGCTCCTCCCCCCGCACCGCTTCGCGTCCCAGCGCATCGCGCCGTCCCGCTGCCGCCACCGCGGGTGCGGCTACCACCGGCGGCACACGCGCCACGTGCCGTGGCGGTGGGACCAGTGGGCGGCGGCGCCCCGACCGCGGGGCCAAGACGCCGGGGAGCACGTCGGGTTCGACTGAGTCCGTTCGGGCCGCAGGAGCCCAGCCGCTCTGACGGGTCGGCGGTGAAGGACAGGGGGTCGCCACAGCGGTGGTGACCCCCTGTCGCGTTTCGGCGTCGTCCGTTCTGTCATGCCCTGTAACCTGCACGAGCACCCACTACTCCCCCGCGTCGAGTCGATCGCGACAGCCCCCCGTGGCTGAGACCGGAATCGATACCTGGCCATGCCGAGCTCTTGACTACGGTGCGCTACCGGTCGAGGCGCTCGCAGCGTCACGGCCGGGGCCCTTACCACGGGCCTCCGCGAGGCAGCGACAGATCATGAATGTTCGGCGCGATGCGAAACGGTGGGCGGGTCGCGGCCGAGGCCGGCGGGCAGCTCGCGCCCGAGCTGGTGGCCGCGGTGGTCGAGGACGTCGTCGCGCAGGTGCGGGCCAGGCGCGACGTCGTCGAGGAGGGCCGCGGCACGATCCAGGTCCCGTCCGGGGCGCCCAAGGCGCCGAGGACGTACGGCACGGCCGGCACCCTCACCTCGTGCTCCCTCTCGACCGCGTGGCACCTGCCGCTGCGGCTTGGTAGGCGGCGGCCTCGTGCTGCGTTGCGGGCCTGACGTGGGCGCTTAAGTACCAGCCTGTCCACTCGTCGTCCAGGCCTCTGTCATCGCTGGCCTCCTCCCAGGCTGGTAGGTCGACGGAGGCCACGGTCGCAATGATGCTGACGACTGAGGGGGAGAGCCTGCGGTACCCGGGCGCGTCCGTCGGAACGGCCGGCTCTGTGGGGGGTGGGCGGAGGATGGCCGTCAGGTCGATCTGGAAGTCGGCGGGCAGGTCCGGGGCGAGAGGGGCGGCGGTCGGGGGCGCGGGCTCCGGCGCCTGGTCTCGGACCCGCACCCGCAGGATGTCCCCCGGCTGCCAGCGCTCGACCGGCGGCTCGTCCTCGTCGCCGGGTTCGAGGGCGCTGATCTCCCACGTCGGACCGTCGTAGGCGGGCTCCGGAGTGCCGGGGGGCAGGCGGCCGATGGTCGGTCCTCCCTCGGGACGCGGCGGGAGGTAGCCCGGGAGGAGCTCGGGCAGGTCGCGGGGGCGGACCGTGATCATGGTGTCGAGACCTGGTTGTTCCGGATCGAGCGTCCAGGCGTACCACCCCTGGTCGTCGGTGCCGACGGTGGCGAGGGTCTGCGCGATGTCGAGCCGGTACCCCTGCGGATCCCGGGGCCGCCGTCCGGTGGTGACGTCCCGCAGGACGATCGCGGTACGGCGGCGCAGCTCGGCGCGGAGTTCGGCCAGGCGTCGTCGGCGCCTGGCCGTGAGTTCGGCGGCCGCCGCCGGGACCCGGTCGGCGGCGGCGACGACCTGCCAGTAGGGGACGTTCGTGGCTCCGCAGTGGTGCCGGAGCTCCGGGACCTCGACGGCGGTGAGCGTGCCGGGGGTCAGACGGACGGGCGGCTCCGTCACCACGAGGGGGATCTCGTAGCCGCATCCGTGGCAGAACACGGTCAGGCGGTCGGTCCACAACGCCCATTTGGCCGCGGGGCCGGTGGGGGTGGCGACGGTGACGGCCGAACAGTGGGTCCCGGCCGGGAGCGGGGAGAGCGGAGCGGGCACCTGGACTCCTCGGTGTCGGGGGGTTGCCGTGAGGGTGGGGCCGGATGTGTCCGGCCCCACCCTCGGGCTTGAGGCCGGCGTCAGTGGCCGGCGCGTTCCTTCTTCCTGCGGAGGGACTCGACGTAGGTGCGGATGATGTTCTGGGTCGAGCACCCGGCGTAGGGCACCACATGGCCACCCGTGCCGACCGAGTCGGGGCAGCCGTGGGGCGTCTCGGGGTGCGCTTGGGCGACGGTGACGAGGTCCTCTCGGGGCAGTGCCTGGATGTGCCTGGGCAACAGCGTGAAGGACTCGAAGGCGCCGGCGACGGTGCCGCAGGACCAGCCGCAGGAGCAGACCGCGCCCCGGACGGTGTCGACCCGGGGCCAGGGGGCGCCTTCGGTGTACTGGACGGGCACGTAGACCTGGGCGGAGGTGTGGGGGAGGCCGGTGTCCAGGGCGGGCATCGCATCCAGCGCCCTCAGCACGCGGGGCAGGTCGACGCCGGCGGCCAGGGAGACCGGCCCCATCTCCCTCAGCTCGATCCACCAGGGCGCGCCCGTCCGTCCGAGCAGGATGTCCGTCAGTTCCTCGGCGACGCGGGGGCGGCCGGGGAAGTGGGCGGCCTGGAAGGGGCCGACCAGTTCCCGAAGCGTCGCCAGGACGCCGCTGCGGATGGTGGTTGCCCAGTCGGCCTGTTTGTAGCTGCCGGTCAGGGCGGGCCAGCCGTTCTTGTCAGCCTCGGCAGCGGCCTCGGCGTTGCGCCGGTCATGGTCGTCGTCGTACGCCACGGTGTGCTCCCTGGGTGCGTGACCGGTCCCGGGCACGGGCGTGCCGGGGCGGGGCGGGCCGGAGGATGGTCCGGCGTCCCCGGTGCTCCGGGGATCACGCGCTGCGGTGGGAGCTGCGCGGCCCTGCAAGGCAGGGAAGGGGCGGCGGCGTGTGCGCCGCGTGGGTGCTGGGCCGGTGTCGGTGGCCGTCACCGGGCCCAGCGTACGGTCAGCCGCTGACAGGCAGCCGGTCAGCGGGCCGTGGACCACGGCTACTGGGCGGTCCTGGCCTTCTGGCTGGGGGTGGTGAGGGCGGCCTCCAGGTCCATTTCCTCGTTGCGCATGCGCTGGCGCAAGGTGGCCAGGGCGACGAGGCACCTGCCGTCGTCGGCCCACTCGGGCAGGGTCTTGCTCTCGCCCCAGGCGGTGTAGGCCCGGCCGCGGGCGGCGGCTGGTCTCGCCGGGGCCGGCCGTGCGCCGGTGGCGGCGGCGAACTCGGCCGCGTACTTGAGCACACAGGCCTTGCCGGCCAGCCGTCGAAGCTCCTGCTCAGCGATGATCCCGGCCTTGATCCCGGTGTTGCGGGATGTCGGGGGCAGGGCGTCCATGCACCGGCGGAGGTCGTGCGTCAGCAGGTGGCTGCGCCAGGACTCGTAGAGGCCGGGGTCGGGTTCGCTGTCGACTGCGTCGACCAGCCGCCGCCACGCTGCATCGTCCGGGTTGACGTTGAGGTTCTCCTTCGCGAGGTGGTCCGGCAGGCCCGCGGCGTGCACGCCGTGGCGCATGGCGCGCACGGTCATCTCGGGCATGCCGGCCGCCCACGCGAGCAGGTCCCGCCGCCTCGCGTCCTCACCCTGCCAGAGCCGGGCACGGCCGATCGCCACGGAGGCCGCCGGAACACAGGCCACCGTCGTGCGGTGCTCGTTGCCGTGCGTCAGGTCGGAGACGGCCAGGCGCAGCGGTGTGTCGCCTGGGATGTCGCCGCGTTCGCAGGCGGCGCGCAGGTGTTGCAGGACGGCGGGGCCGTGGTGGGAGGACATGAGCAGGACCCCGGTCCAGGGCGGGATCGTGCCGTGCTGGTCGGTGGCCAGCGCTGGGGCTGTGATGCCGAGGCTTTTCGTCGTGCGCCAGGCGGTGAGCGGGTCCAGGGCCCGCTGTGTGGTCCAGCGTTCGGCGGCCTTGCCCTCCAGCCGGGTGCCGTCGTGCCAGGCGACGGCGGTGACGTCGCCGTTGTCGTCGGCGTGCAGGCGCATGCTGCGCGCGGGCCAGGTCCACAGGTCCATGCGGCCGAGCGCTGCCCGGGCCTCGCCGGTGGCCGGCGGTTGTGTGGCCTGTTCCCAGACCGGCCGGTCCCCCGGAGTGCGCGGCTGCGGGGGCAGGTTGAGCAGCAGCAGGTCTTTGAGGTTCAGGTTGCCGTCGACGCTGACGTGGACGCTGTCCGCGGCCGGGGGGACCTGGGCGCCGTACGTCCGTCCGCCTCCGGCCGCCGCCTTGATGCTGGACACGTCGTAGCCGAGCAGGACCAGCAGGCGGCGGGCGGCAAGGGGAGCCGGCAGCGGCGGCGTGCCGGGGCCGGTCGTGTCCCGGCCGAAGAAGTTCCGTCCGGTCTCGCTCATCAGGTAGGAGGGGTGCAGGACCTCGGGGCCGCGCGGGTACTCCGTCAGGTGGGGGTTCTGGAAGGCGGGGTGCTTCGGGTCGAACAGGTCGAGGCGGTGGTGCCACTGGTCGAGGTAGGCGTCGATGCGGGTGGTGTCGAGGGTCTCGGCCCGCCGGGCGTGCTGCCACTGGGCGGTGTCGGCCGGCCCGGCGGCGGCGTCGTAGGCGGCCAGCAGCACCCTTAGCAGCACCGCGAGTTCCTGGCCGGGGACCAACGCGAGATGCAGGCGGTGGGCCCGCACCAAGGCCTCGCGTAGTCCCACTTCGCGGTGGGTACCGGTGTCGAGGTCGCGGACGGGCAGCCATCCGCTCTCGGAGAGGTTGAACGACGGTGTCACGGCTCTCCTCTGGGAGGAACGGGCGGGCCTCGCGGCCCGCCCGAGGGGCAGATGGTGGCGGGTGGTCAGTTCTTCCAGGCGTTCCCGTTGCGGATCTCCTGCACGGTGTCCCGGACGACGCCGAGGCGGTGGGCGACCTGGATCCAGGTGAGGTCCCGGCCGCGGCCGTAGAGCCCTTCCAAGTCGGCCCGCCGGATCGCGTCCCCGAGGAGGGCCTCGCAGTCGGCGAGCGCTGCGACCGTGTCCTGGAGTACCCGACGCTGCATGGCCTGGTACTGGATCGCCGTCTGGGTGTCGTCCGCTTCGGTGGGCACGGGCGTCCGAGCGGCGTACTGGGCGAGGGTCTCGGCCGCCCTCGTGGCGGCTTCGCTCCGGCCGTCGACGGTCAGCAGCACCGACTCCCGGTCGCCGAGGACAGCCACGACGGCGTACGTGTGGCTCTGCTCTGCGACCGGTGCCGCGCGGACGAAGGCCGTCCCGTCGAAGGCCGTCCAGTCGTAGGCGATGTCCTCGGCCCCCTTGTAATAGGCGCCGATGCCGCGGGTCAGCTCCGTCCGGGCCTCGTCCTCGTCCTCGTGCAGCGAGAAGGCGAGGTAGTCGCCGTTGACGCTGTCGTTGGTCGCGACGACCCACCAGGTGCCGACCCGGGCCATGGCCACGCCCTGGTGGTCGTTGGGGAACCAGGTGTCGTCTTCCGCAGCGTCGAACTGCTCGCAGAAGCCGTCCGGGCCGGCCAGTCCGTCCCCTGAGCTGAGGGCCAGGTAAACCCGGGCCCGGACCACGTAGCGGGCGAGCGGCGCCCGCGGGTCGGCAGGCAGCGCCTCGTCCAGCAGGCCGGCGGCCAGCTCCAGGGCCTCTTCGACGGCCTTCTCCCGCGACGTGTGGGTGGTCCACGACACCGTGCCGTCGATCCGTGAGACGCAGTACGCGCCATCGCCGTACTCCTCGTACCCGACCGTGGCGATGAGGACGTCGGCGGTGTCCCACAGGAAGTCGCTCCCGCCCTTCTCGAAGGGGTCGGCGCAGTCCCGGACGAGTTGGGTGAGGTCCCTGTCGAACAGGGCGTCGGCCTCGGCCTCGCTGTCGCAGAGGATTGCCTCCTCGCCGAAGTGCCAGATCCAGCCGCCCTCCACCCTGGCGACCACCAGGTCCGAGGGGTAGCCGTTGGCCATGGTCCCGATGTCGATGTGCCGCAGCGCCCCGGCGGCCGGGTCGGACGTGTCGAAGCCGAGGCCCGAGGCCTCGGCCGTGGTCAGTGCGCGCGTCGCCATCAGAGACTCCCGAATTCGAATGACGGACCTTCCGTCATTCATGACGCTAGCACCCGGCGAAGAGCGAGACAACCACCCAATGACGGATCATCCGTCATTCACTCGAACGGGCGTGAGCCCGGAGTGGAGCCATACCGCCGGACCCGCCTCGCGGGCCCTCCGGGGCGCCGCTATGGGAAGTCGGACGGCAGCGTTGCAGGCGAACAGGCGGGGCGGGTCGGTATTCGCACACGTGTACGAGATGATGTGGGTATGCACTGCCGC
Organism: Kitasatospora sp. NPDC059146; assembly: GCF_042786665.1. Taxonomy (NCBI): domain Bacteria; kingdom Bacillati; phylum Actinomycetota; class Actinomycetes; order Kitasatosporales; family Streptomycetaceae; genus Kitasatospora; species Kitasatospora sp. NPDC059146. Next base: position 29,763 of record NZ_JBHZCY010000007.1, read on the forward strand.
CCCTCCCCGTTCGATGCCACCGGCCCTCGCACGTGGCGCGGCGTCCGCCGGGTCAACGAGAACGACCTCGCCGCCGCTGTCGGCGAGCTCGTGCCGGACCTGGTCGCCGTGTGGGTGCTCTACGCCGGCATCTGGCACCCTGCGGTGGTGACCGGCTGGCGCCTGCTGCGCCGCCCCGGCCAGTGGGCGGCGCGCGTGCAGTGGGCCCCGGCCGAGGCGGCGTGGGTCCACTACAAGGGCGGGGCCCTGAAACCGGTGCTGCCGCAGCGCGACAACCCGGCCGATCGCGTCACCGAGGACAGCCGGTGACCGCCCCCGTTCCCCTGCCCGGGCGACCGGGGCTCGCCGAGCTCCTCGCGGAGACCAGCCCGGCCGCGCGCCGAGCGAGGGTCGAGGCGCAGACCCGCCCGGTGCTGCCCGCGCTCGCCGCCGTGCTGCCGGACGGCCGGCTCCCCCGCGGCGAGACGGTCGAGGTCCTCGGCAGCGCGAGCCTTCTGCTGGCGCTGGCAGCGGGGCCGGCCTCGGCGACGGCGGTGACCTGGTCGGCGGTTGTGGGGCTGCCCGACCTCGGCCTCGCCGGCATGCGGGGGTACGGGATGCCGTGGGAGCGCACGCTCCTGGTGGACGACCTCCCCGGGGAGCAGTGGGCCGAGGTGGTGTCGATTCTGGCCGGGGCCTGCGATCTGATCCTGACCGAACCGCCGGCCACCCTGCCGGGCCGGCAGGTCGAACGGATCGCCGCCCGGCTGCGCACGACCGGGACCACGATGCTGACCTCCGCCCGGTGGCGGGGGGCCGCGCTGAGCCTGAGCGTCTCAGATCCGGTCTGGGCCGGCGTTGGCCAGGGATGGGGACAGCTGTCCAGCCGCGAGATCTCAGTTCATTGCACGGGGCGTGGGCGCGCGGCGCGGGGACGCAGCGCCCGGCTGCTGCTGCCGGACGAGTGCGGCGGCGTGAGCGCAGTGGAGTCGGCGGCCCGGATCGAGCCGGTGCCGCGGATCGGGCTGGCGTCGGCGTAGTGCGCCCGGTGGCGGCGGGCGGCCCCGTCGCGGCCGGGGGTGCGCGACGATGGAAGGGTGCCCACGCGACGCAAGGCGCCGGACCCGGTCGCCGTTCGCCCGCCGGTGCCGCTGATGCAGCCCCGGTTGGTGCCGGTGCTGCCCGCCGAGGACGGTATGCCCGGCGGAGTCGTGTACGAGATCAAGGTCGACGGCATCCGGTGCTGCATGGTGCGCACCGAGGCCGGGGTCGAGCTGTGGTCGCGGCGCGGACGGCCGTTGCACGGGCGCTTCCCCGAGGTGCTGCCGGCGCTGGCGGAGCTGCTCGCGCCGGGCGTCGTCCTCGACGGCGAGCTGTGCGCGTACCGGGGCGGACGGCTCGCGTTCACGGAGCTGCTGCGCTCGGCGGGGGCGCGGGCGGCGGACCGGGTCGCGGTGAGCTACGTCGTATGGGACGTCCTGGCGGTGCCGGGCCGGGACGTGCGCGGCCTGCCGCTGGTCGAGCGTCACGGGCTGCTGGCCGAGGTGCTCACCGGCGCCCGGCCGCCGGTCGAGCGGGTCATGGCGACCAGGAGCCGGGATACGGCGCTCGGCTGGTACCGGGATCTGCACGGTTCCGGGGTCGAGGGTCTGGTGTGCAAGGCGGCCGCGTCGCCGTACCGGCCGGAGTCGTCTTCGTGGGTGAAGGTCCGGCACGCGGAGACGGCCGACGTCGAGCTCGCCGGGGTCGTCGGTGCCCCGGACCGTCCCGAGGTGGTGCTCGCCCGGCTTCCGGACGGGCGTCAGGTGACCACGTCGCCGCGCCTGACCGCCGTGCAGGCCCGCCAGGTGGCGCAGGCGGTGCGAGGGCGGCTGCGTCCCGACTCCGAGCGGGCCGGGGTGCACTGGGTGGCGGGGCCGCGGCCGGCGGCCGAGGTGCTGCTCGGCTCCGGCCGTCACGGGCGGGTGCGGTTCGTCAGGATGCGGCCGCCCGAGTAGCACGCGCTGCTACCGCCGCCGCGCGGTGGGCTTGGGCGCCATCCCGGCGGCGGCGCCGGTGGTGGACACGGTGGCGGTGGGCACGGCGCGCAGCGGGGTGACGCTGGCGGCCGGCTGCGGGCGGGCGGCGGCGAGGTACTGCGGGAGGACGGCGGCCAGACCTTCGGCGATCTCTCGGATCGTGGGGTCCTCGGCGGGGCGGGCGAGGAGGGCGCGGGCGAGGAGGAGTGCGGACTCGACGGCGGCCGCGGGGGTGCGGATCAGGCGCAGCGCGGCGATGGCGTCGAGGGCCTGCTCGGCGTCGTGGGCCGGGGTGGCGGGTTCGGGTGCTGGCCGGGGCAGCCACGCCGGGGCGCGTTGCGGGCGGGCGGCGGGGGAGTCGGGGCCGAGGCCGAGGGCGCGGCGTGGAGTTCGGGTCACGTCGGGCTCAACGAGCGGGGGAGGGTTGCGTGATGCCTCCCGGGGCGGTGGGCGCGCCTTGGAGGCTTGCGGCTGGGCCCGTAGGTTTGGGGCCATGTCTCGCACCTGTGTCTTCTGCGGCGGCGGCCCGGTTACCGCGGAGCACGTCCTACCTCGGTGGCTCAAGGCGGCCTTTGACCCTGGGGACTTGAAGCACGGCGTGGCCGTGCGGGCGTCGGAGGCCGGCGCGCTCACGCACAGGCAGAGGCTTCTGACTGGCACCGTCAAGGCTCCGTGCGGGCCGTGCAACAACGGTTGGATGAGCGCGCTGGAGACGAGCGTTCAGGACCTTCTGCCCGCGATGATCAAAGGCGAGAACGTGGTGCTTGACGCGTCCGCACGCGGTGCTCTGGCGGCGTGGTCGCTCAAGACCATCCTCATGTCCGCCGCCGCCTACAGCTCCCAGGCGATAGTCCCGCCCGGCGACTTCACGGACTTCTACGAGCAGCGCAGGCCCACCCGCCACATGGTTGCCCGCTTGGGGATGGCGGCTCCGCCGGAGCATGGTCCGGTCGCCTTGATGGCGGAGTTCCTGTGCCCGGCGTTCGCGATGCCGGGCGGCCACGCGTACATTGCCACGCTTCGCGTCGGCTACCTGGTCATGCAGGTTCTCAGGGTCGGCCCTCTCGACGAGGGGAGGGTGCTGGTGCCGTTCCCGGCGAACACGTCCACCGTCCCGCTCTGGCCGGTGCCGGAAGACGCCGGGTCGTGGCCGCCACCGCAACCCATCCCCATGCAGGACTGGGAGGGCTTCACCCACCCCGACAACTTGGAGGCCGCCTCCATGCCGACCGCCGGGCAGTGACCGCAGGTTGCCTGTGACGGCTGTGCGCGCCCCCGTGTCGGCGGCGGCCGGGATGATCTGGGGATGGACGACGAACTCCTCAACCCCGGGCCGGGGGAATCCGAGCAGGCTCGGGGATCGGTACGGGCGGCGCTGCGGCTCGCTGGCGCCCGGGTGCGCACCGTGGACGAGCACATGTTCCGGATCGACGACGGGGGCGGTCTGCCGTCGTCGTTCCGGGTGCAGTTGTTCACCGGCGAGGGGCTGCGGCCGGTCGCGGTGGCCACCCAGACCATGCACGAGGGCCCGGGGTTGACCAACGGGGCGGAGCGGTACGCCGAGGCGGTGTGGGAGCGGCTGTGCCCGGGCGAGGAGCTCCCGCCGTTGTGGGTACAGCGGCAGCTGTTCGACGGGAGGTTCGGGATGCCCGAGGAGTTCGAGCTCGTGACGTTCCGGGAGGCCGGTCCGTACCGGCTGCGCGGCCCGCAGTGGCGGTCGATCACCTCCGGGCAGATGGCCGAGCTCGTCGGCGGGCCGGTGGCCGAGGACCGGGGCGAGGGCTACGTCCCGCGTGAGCTGCCGCCGGAGCCCGAGAAGCGGTTCGAGGTGATGGAGGTGTCCCGGCTCGGCACGCCGCGGCCGTTTCGTACGCCCGAGTGCATGCCGGCGGGCGCTTCCCGGCGGGTTCCCTGGTGGCGGCGCCTGGTGCCGGTGCGCGCGGGTCGAACCTGCTGCTGGTACCACCGGGGCGACTGGCACGCCGTCAACGCGCTGGCGATCGCGATCCTCGCCGAGGGCACCGAGGCCGGCGTCGAGGCCAAGGACATGGTCCGCGTCGCCGACAAGCGCGCCCGGGCGGCCGGGGCGGACAACTGGCAGCGCGAGGTGCTGCGATCGCTGTTCTCCCTCGGCCTGGCGATCATGCCGGACGATGACGGCACCTACGTCAACGGCCAGCACCGGGCGCGGGCCATGATGGACGCGGGCGTACGCCGAACGGTCGTCCTGCGCGACGTGTGGCCGGAGGACGCCTGACGGCCGGGCGAGGACGTTTACGCCTGACCGCGGGACCGCCGCACGTGGCTTCGGGCCCAGTTCCACAGCCGCCGCACGTGGCCGCAGGCCCACTTCCACAGCCGCCGCAGCGGCCCGGGCCTGTTCGTGGTCTCTAGCACGTCGGCCACGGCGGCTTCCACGTCGTCCATACAACGGCCCCTGAGGTAGTCCTGCCAGTCAACGGACGGACTGCCGGACGCAGCGTTCATCTCATCGTTCACCCGGGCCAGCGCCGCGCCCGTCTCGTCCTGCGCGAGTTCTCGCATCAGCAGGAGGTGGTGTTCGGGCAGTACCGCCAGGCGCAGGGCCAGGTCCCTGCTCTTGAGGAACGCCTCGGGTACCGGGCCCATGGCGATCGAGATGGCCATCAGCTCCCCGAGGTAGAAGTCGGCCCGCCTCTCGGCGACAAGATCCCTCCGCGAGGTCACCAGCTGCCGCATCGCCAGGACAATCGCGGCGAGTGCTATCAGGTCTCCGAGACCTATCTCGTTCTTCCAAATCACGGGCGAACCCTAGCGAAGCAGCACGGGCCCGTTGAATCCTCAGGGTGGTTCGGCCGGGGCCGTCCTGTCGGACGGTGGCGTACCGGGTGCCGGGCCCGGGTGCGCCTGGCAGCCTGGGAAGGTGACGACTTCTCGGGGTTCGTCCCTGCTTCTCGCACGCGCCCGGGCCTGGGGTGGTGATCCAAGGCGGGCCGGACGTCGGCTGCTGGCGTGGCTGCTCCTGGCGGTGCCGGTCGGGGTGCTGGCGGGGAGGTCGGCGCGGGAGGTGTCGCGGCTGATCGGTCAGGCCGCCGTCCTGGACCTGCCGTGGCCGCTGGCGCTGTTCCCGGGCCTGCTGCTGTTGCTGATGGCGCTGAGCGCCCGGGGAGTGCACGAGACGTGGCGTCCGCCGGTGGGCGAGGTGCTGTGGTTCGTGACGGTGGCCGGGCTCATCTCGCTGTCCGCTCTGGCGTGAGGGGCGACGGCTCCGGGGCCGCGAGGAGCGCGGGCGGGCGCAGCAGGACCGGCGAGCCGGGGTGGACGGGGTGGAAGCCGCCGCGGAGGTAGAGGCGGTGGAGTCGGTCGTTGGCGGCGACGGCCGCAAGCCCGAGGCCCTGCTCGTCGGCCCATGCGAGGGTCTGGCGGACCAGGTCGCGTGTCGCTTGTCCGTCCCGGCCGCCGGCCAGGCCGCCGACTGCGCCCCACGGTGCGGTACGGCGCAGGGGCGTGATGACGCGGTGGAGTTCGGCGCCGCGTCGGGCCGAGTCGACGAGGTGCACGAGCTGCCAGACGAGCGCGGCGAGTTCCACGGCGAGGACGGCGGGCCCGGCGATGCGGGCCGCGAGGGGTCCGGCGAGGGCCTCGGCGGCGCAGGCCGCCGCGATGCCGGGCGGGACCATCAGGGCGAGCATGCCGGCGACGGCGGCGGGCAGGAGCACGAGCACGCCGAAGAGGTGCCAACGCAGCGGGCGGGGCTGCTGCACGACCAGGGTTGACGGCCCGACGGCGAGCACGCTGCCGGCGGTGTGCTGGACAACGATGTTGAACAGCCACACGGGGGCGATAACGGTGCGCAGCGGGCCGGGTGGGAGGCGCGGTGGTGCGCGCGACGGGGTGAGGCTGCCCAGCACTGAGCAGTGGGCATGTGGCCTCGGTCACCTCACCCGAAACGCAAAAGGCGGTCCCAACCGTTGGAACGGCTGGAACCGCCTTGTCTCATGCTGGCCGGTGGCAGCGGGCGTTCGTCAGTCCTGCGCGGCGGAGGCACGGCGGAGCGTGATCGCCTCGCCCGTGCGGTAGCTGTCGCCGAAGGCGCCGGGGTCGTGTCGGCGTACGTCCAGGATGTAGCCGCGACAGGTCGAGGCGTCGTGGCCTCGGACCACCCAGCCACCGGACTGGGTCGCGCACCAGTCGCAACGCGGTTCCGTCCTCGCCCGCCGCCGTGCCGCAGCGGCTACTACAGCAAGGGTGGTGAGGCTGCCGAGCACGGCAACCAGCAGAATTCCGGTCATCGTGTTTCCCTTCGATCGGGCTGGGGCGCCGATGGACGGTGATGCGCTGGGGAGCGGGGCGGATCTCCCCGCCCGCGCTCGCTCGTTGAGCATGGCCACCGACTGTTCAGAGGCGAGAGGGCAGGTATTCAGAGTGCCGCAGGGCGCCCGCTGGCCTTGCTGCGGAGGCGGGTGACGGCCTGCTCGCTGGTCCGGGCCCGCCGGGCGATCGAACTGTCGGTATGGCCGCAGGCGATGGCGCGGCCGATGAGCTCCACCTGCTCGGCCTCCAGGCCCTCGACGTCGGCGCCGGTCGCCGCTTCGGCCTTCATCTCCGCGATGTCGGCGCCGGTCACTGCCAGGCGGTTCCAGTCCTGTTCGCGCAGAGCGGTCCGGTGGGCATGAGCGGCTTCCAGCGCGTCCAGGAGGCGGACGCCGGCCTCCCCGGCGTGGGCGGTCTCGCGCGCGGCCCAGGACGTGAGCCCGGCGTTGGTGGTCATCGAGGTGATGCGGCCGAAGGCGAGGGCTTGGTGCTCGGCGTCCCAGTCCGCGCACACCATGACGGGGCGCGGGTCGCCCCCGAGCAGGATCGTCCGGTACCAGGACCGCACGCCCAGGACCTCTAGGTAGACGTACGTCCCGTCGTCGGCCGGGCAGCCGTAGACCTTCTTGATCTCCGGGTGCCAGTGCTCGTTGTGGCCCAGGAAGCGCGTGATGGCCTCGCACTCGTAGGCGAGCGCGTTCCGTCCGGCTCCGAGCACTCCCGGCTGGTAGACCTGCGGGAAGCAGGCCACGATGTCGGCGTAGTCGACGAGGTCGGCGTCCGCAGTCGCGGGCTCGGCTCGGCGGTGCCGGCCGCACAGGCGGCCGATGGTGCGCCCGGCCCGGGCGGCAGCGGCCGACCAGTCCAGTTCCCCACTGGCCTGGAAGAGGCCGTCCAGCAGGGCCTGGGCGTGCGGGGCGAGTTCCTCCAGCAGCCGGTTGGCGTCTTGGACCCCGAGGTAGGGCAGCTCCTTGACGCCGGAGTCGATGACCCAGGTCAGCAGCTCCGGCACCGGCTGGAACCACATGTGCGGCCCCCGGTGGGAGAAGTGCGTGCCGGGGTGCCACCGCAGCCACGTCTCGCGGGGAACGTCGCTGGCGGACGTCCAGGCCGGGTTCCAGGGCTCCAGGTGCTCGGGATTCTCGAAGAGGCGCAGCTCGCCGGTCCGGGTGTCCAGGAGGATCTGCTGGTAGTGGCCGGCGGAGAACCTCGGGTAGCGGACCGAGACGGACGAGATCACCTCGGCCACCGGCGTGACGGCGACCTGCGGCGCCGCGTAGAGGGCCTGCTGGACCTGCGGAACGACAATCTCGATTGCCATCTGTAGATCACTCCTGACTTTCAGTCATGGTTGGGTGTGCGTCGGCGCCGAAGGCGGCGCAGCGGTTCGGTGTCGTGCGGGCCGGGTTCAGCGGGGCTCGCCACGGAGAGGGTGCTCGGTGTCGTTCTGCGAGGGGACTGGCGCGGTGAGGGTGTCGTCGACGGGCCCGAGGCACAGAAGCCGCTCGCCTCGCTCGCGGATGAAGCCGGTGCCCAGGCAGATGCACTCTGTGTCGTGGCCGGGCGTCGGAGCGCCGCGCCGGCAGTCCACCAGCTCTTCGTGCAGCGGCACCAGGTCCTCCTCCCGCCAGACCATGACCGCCATGACCTGTCCCAGCTTATGAACGGTTCAGGTGTCTCATGGGTGCTTCTGTCGCAGGGCGCCGATGTCGAGGGAGCATCAGCCGTGGTGGGTTGTCGGCACCGGGTGTCTCAGGTTTCGTTGTGAATCTGTGAGCCTTTCGATCATGTTCACTCGAACGAGTGATCTATCGAGTGGTTCCGCCACTGCGAGGCCCCGCGATCTCTAGGGTCGCGTTCGTCTTGTGCCAGCCGGAGGAAGCCGAGGGGACGATGGTTGACGGCCACGTGACCACTCACGACGACCACGGCAGCACGGACAGGATCCCGAAGCGCACCGTCCGCGACACCGGCCTGCCGGACGACAACGACTCCATCGGCCCGGCGACTATCCCGAGAGGGTGGAAGTTGACGCTGCACGCGGAGTCGAAGTCGGCTGCGGCGCGAGGTCATTTCCGTGGCGGTGGAGCGACCCTCGTACTCGTGGAGGAAGTGGTATGACCAGTCCGGATTCGTCACGTTTTGTGGCCATGAGCACCGCCGAGCAGAAGGCGGTGACGACAGCAGCCGCGAGCGCGCACGCCAACGTGGAGGCGACGTACAGCTACCTTCAAGGACTGCAGCGCACCTCACCGCGGTTCAAGGAGTGGTTCGGAACGCCGGACGCCACCAGTGCCAAGACAGTCTCGGGAGTTATCCTTCGACTGGCCGGCGGTGGTTCGGGCTTGTCGACGATCCCCGATTTCACCTTCCGTCGCGAGCCTGAAAACAAGATTCAGGACGGACAGGCTCGGATCGGTACCGTTTCTCCGGACACGTACGGCGAGGTGGGCCTCTACCCGTACTTCTTCACGCTCCCGCCGCTGCTGCAGGCGGGCGCGCTGGTGAGTCTCGCCACCCAGTTCACCAGCACGGGTGCCACCGCGACGTTGGCCTATGACGAAGGCGCCTGCAAGATGTTGGCCGCAAAGGATCCGAAGGAAGCCCTCCGCAACGCGGATTCTTACCGGCATTTCGTGATGAACTCGACCAACCTGAACTAAGAACTCCTGCCGGCAGTGGGCGGGGTAGCCGCTGGGTGCGGCTGGCCCGCCCACTGCCCGGGGCATCGACCCCTCCCTAGTTCGCGGGCTCAGTCGCCTGCCGCGTCGGTATGTCGGCACGATCGCTGCGGGGCCGCTGCCGTGCGGTCCGGTGGTTTTCGCCTGGGACGTCGTGGGCGTTGGCCTGTGGCTGCAGGCGGATCCGTCCGAGGTTCTCGTCAGCCGGGTGCGGGGATGGCGGCGAGTGCCGGGCGAGTGCGCCGGGTGCGGTCCTGCTTGAGGGCCTGGTTCTCGTGGTAGAGGTTGGCGGTCACGGTGGCCAGGGCGTCGAGTTTGTTCTGCAGCAGGGTGACGTTCTGCTTGGACTCTCGGAGCTGTCGGCGGAGTTCTGTGATCTCCTCGTCACGGCGGACTTCGCCGGGGGTCCGCAGGACGGGACGGGCGACGCGGGCGTCCCAGTCGGCGAGGACAGTGCCGGCGCGGTGGACGGTGGCGTGGCTGACGCCGGCCTCACGGGCCAGGTTCTCCTTCGTGAGGGCACCGTCGGTGCGCTCGGCCCGGCCGTCCAACAGCCGGTGCATGGCGGCACGGAGCTTGGCCTCGGTGGCGGGCGAGACGGGCATCAGGCACCTTCCTCGGTCGGGTCGAGCTGGTCGAAGTGGGCGGTGACCGCGCGGACGTCCGCGAGCCGGTTCTCGATCAGGACCCGGCGCGGGGCGGGGAGCTTGGTCGTCAACCGTTGGGTGAGGTCCTGCTCTTCGAGGCGCCAGATCGGGGCGTGCTTGATCGTCAGGACGGAGTTGCGGCACCGGGCCGGCTGGCAGGCGCCCAGCAGCGGCTGGTTGCCGCGCTGTTGTTCGGGCAGGGCGTTCTGGCACTCGGCGGTGGCCTGGTTCCACAGGCAGTGGTTGATCGTGCCCAGGTGCAGGTCGGCGAACTCGTCCCGCAGCAGGCTGACCTCCAGGCGCTGGTCTGCGGCGGTGGCCCGCAGGGCCTGACCGGCCTGGTCGAGTTGGGTGTTGACCTTGTCGAGTCCGGTGTGGAGGCGGTGGGCGCCGGGCCCGACCGCGACCGCCTGGCCGGTGCGGCGGGCGCGGAGCATGGCGGTGAGGCGTTCGGCGGCGGCGGTCTCCAGTTCGATGTTGAACTCCTTGGCCCACTGGGTGTCGGTCTGTCCGTAGGCTGCGGTGACGGCGTTGGCCAGGGCCCGGCGGGCCGCGTGCTTGAGCTGGAGGCCGTTGGCGATCTCACCGTCGGGTTCCTGCCGGGTGATGACCGACATGGTGCGGCGGAACATGTGCGGTCGCACGAGCGCCTCGGGGATGGGTTCCAGGCCGGTGCGGGCGGCGGTGGCGTTGACGGTCTTGATGAAGTGGTCGATGTCGTCGCGCGGGATGAAGCCCTTGGCGACGTCGTGCTTGCTGTCGTCGGCCGGCGGGACGAGGCTGGCGAAGACGTGGGTCTCGTGCCAGGACAGGCGTTCGGCCAAGGCGACGGCTTGGGCGACGGGTTCGATGATCCACCAGTGCTCGCGCGGGGCGTCCGCCCTGCCCTTGACCAGGGTGGAGGCGATGGCGGGTGCCCCGTAGTGCTGGGTGAGCGCGCCGCGGCGGATTTCCTGGACTACTGGCGGGAGGGGGTTATTCCGACCATGCACTATTCCTTCGATCGATCTCGGGTTCGGTGCGGCCGAGACGAGGACCTCGGCACCTCTCTGGAACGGAGGCGAGCAGTCAGCGGTCCAGAACCTCGCGCCAGACATCGCCGCCTTCGGCCCAGGTCCAGAGCCACTTCCGCAACGACGAGGTCGCGTAGGACAGGCCGTCGTGCGGGCTCTCGCCCCACTCGGGGACCCAGCCGTCGCAGTCGTAGAGCAGCACTGGGTTATCGACGGCAAGCAGCGAGACGTGCCAGCTCATCGTGCAGCCGCCGTCTGTCAGGAAGAACCAGGACGCCGGCACCCCGGCCGCGCGGTGCCGCTCATGGACGCTCACTGCGGACTTCCAGTTGCTCAGGTGCCCCGGCGCCCGGTTCCCCTCGCGCAGGCTGACGAGCCCGCCATCGGGCCCGAACCCTCCGTCCGCGACCTCGGTGTAGATGCGGCGGAGCACGTCGGGCAGGCGCCGACCGATTTTGCGCTCGACGGCCTCGACCTCGGCCATGGTGACGGGCGGGAACAGCAGCCCGCGTGGGGAGTCCGCGTAGTAGGAGGCGACTTCCTCGGCCGAGGATCTGAGCTGGACCGTCCCGTCGCTACCCGTCGACCGCAGATCCGGGTTGGGCCGGTCAAACCAGTCAGCTCCGTAGCGCTCCGCGATCCAGGCGCTTGGCACACTCGCCGTATCGAAGCGCCGACCCGGATCCCAGGCCCGGGTACGCAGCTTCTCGATCAACACGTCGTCGTCCGCCGGCTCTCCGGTGATCCCAGGGTGCTGAAGCGGTGAAGGGGACTCAGGCGAGGCGGCGGTCATGCACCGGGAGCATAGCCGCGGAGCGGCGGGCGGATCCCTCCGGCGTGAACGTGAAGCCGTCCGTGAACAGGGTGCCGCCGTCCCGGAAGGCCCAGAGGACGGGTTCGGCATGGACAGAGGCCGACGACGAGCTTGGACTCGGGGCGAAGGTGTTCCAGAGGTGGAAGCAGAGCAGGGCGTCGTCACGTCGGTCGGTCGCGTATGCCAGCGTCTTGGGGTAGTTGGGGTTGTTCCCCCCGAAGAGGACCGAGGGCGGACCGAACGCTGTGACGATGTCGCTGAGGAGGCGGTCCTTGCGGCACCAGGTCTCGCTGACACGACGGATCTCGTCGTGCTCAGCCGAGGTGAGGGCCCGGTCGAGTCGCAGCCATCCCTGACGGTGTGCGATCTCGGCGTAGACCGAGGCCACGGCGCCCTCGTGTGCATCACCCCACAGATATTGGAAGGCTCCGCTCACGCCGGTGGAGGAGGATCCTTGGCGGGTTTGCAGGTCCTTCAGTTCCTGCTGCCATGCCTGCTCGGAGGCGTCCGCGAACGCCACCGCGTCGAGGTAGAGCCTGATCGCCGTCTCGCCGCCGTACATTCCCGGACGACGCAGGGCGTCGTTCAAGTGCGTGATCAGATAATCGAGCACTTCTTGTACTGTGCGCTCATCGTTGCGGCCGGTCGCGTTGGTCATCGTCTGCCTTCCTGTTGGTCCTCGGCGCGTGCGGCGAGGTACTCGGCCCAGTCGCGTCGGGCATAGGCGACCCAGCGGATCGCGGTGTGGCGGTGCATGCCGGTCAGGTCGGCGAGGATGGGGCTGGGGAGATCGGCGGCGAGCGCGGCGAGGGCGGAGTTGCGGGCCGCGCGGACCGAGATTCCGTGGCGGTTGAGCTTCTGCGTCATGGCGTGGGTCGAGATGGGCTTCCCTGGGACCAGGCCCGGGAACAGCAGCCGGGGGCCCGGGGTGGCCTGGGCAAACAGGGATCGTGAGCCGGGCAGGGACTCTTCCGCCAGCTGGTGCAGCAGACCGGCCAGTCGCGGGGGCAACAGGACGGGGTGGCGGCCGAGCATCAGGTGGGTGTGCTTGCTGCCGCGCTGTAGATGGTCGGGCGTCAGATGGCAGAGCCGCTCTGCGGACGGACCGAAGAGCAGGGTGATCGCGCCGGCTGCTCGGACGTCCAAGGGCAGGGCATCGTCGGTGAGACATCGCTGGAGGAGGCTCCAGCGGTCGTCCTCATCGAGCAGGGCCTGCGGCTCCTGCTGCGGGATCGAGGGGACAGTGAGCTTGCGGGTGAGCCGGCGGCTCGCCGTCCAGCTCAGGAAGTAGCGGATCAAGTAGCGCCGTTGGCTCGCGCCGCCAGTGACCCAGCCATCGAGGTGCTCCTGGGTGAGGTCTTCGAGTGCCAGTTGCTGCTGGTCGAGCCAGGCCAGCAGTTCCAAGGCCACGCTGACGCGCCGTCTGAGATCGCGGTCGGCGGAGGCCGGGTAACGGCGGACGGCGGCGCGCTGGCGTGCGCGTCGGAGCAGGAACCAGTGCAGGAACGGGCGGGCGAGGTTCGCGTGGGCCGCCGGCTTGTCGGCCAGTTCGTGCTCCAGCCAACCGGGGATCCGTTCGAGGTCCTCGTTGCGGGCGCCCAAAACGCCTGTGTGCACCAGGAGTTGGCGGATATAGCGCTGGTTCCGGCTGGGTGGTAGCTCGTCGAGCAGCTCATGGCTGAGCGGACGGTCCTCGGTGACGAGGCGGGCGAGGAGCTTGCTGTTCGGACTCTCGCGGATCCACTGGATCGCCTGGAAGGGCGCCGGAGCGGCCGCCAGCGCCGTCGCGAGCGGTTGCAACTGCTCGGGGACCACGCCGTCGGCTCCGGCGAGCAGAAGGTCGACCCGCTCGGCGAGAACGCAGAACGCGCACCGACCCCGGCTGTGGGGGTTGCCGGCGCGGCCGCACTGGCGGCAGGTGTAGTCGGCGGCGAAGCCGACACAGGGTCCGCAGACGCCGATGCCGTCGGCGTCCCGCGCGATGAGCGGCTGGACCGTGCCACAGCGTGAGCACTCGGCCGGCGACCGGAGGACGGTGTTGTAGCAGGTCATGCAGACCGGCCCGATCGGCCATCGCGTGTTGACCGGCTTGGTCCGACCGCAGCGGGCGCATGGCTCGCCCTGTCGGTTGCGCCGGTAGCAGTTGCCGCAGACGGGCTGGCCCTGGAGCTTGCTGCTGCAGGGGCGGATCCGACCGCAGGCGGAACAGGTTACCTCGGGGCCGCGGTAGCAGCCGTCACACAGGTCGGGCTCATTGTCGTGCGCGTTGCGTGCGATGCGTTTGAGCTGCCCGCACCGGCCGCAGAGCCGTCGCGGTCGGCGGTGGCGGTTGTAGCAGAGGTGGCAGAGAGCGCCGTCGGCGTCGACCAGTGCCGCGACCGCGGTCTTGCCGCAGGTCACGCAGGTGTGAGTGGGGCGCTTCCAGCACCTGATGCACAGGCCCCGGCCGTCTTCTCGGCGGACCACCGGGTTCTGGAGTTCGCCGCACCCGGCGCACTCCTCCAGGCGGGCGGGGTCCTTGTGGTAGCAGGCCGAGCAAATGCCGCCCTCGGGGCGGCGGGCGGAGATCCGCATGCCCTCGCGGTGACAGCGCGCGCAGGTGGCGCGGCGGCTCTTGGCGTCGCAGGTCGCGCAGAGCCGTCCCTCGGGCCGCAGCTGCCGAAGGTCGGTCCGCACCGTGCCGCAGTGCGCGCAACCGGGGCGAACCACCGGATGGCCGCCCTCGTACAACACCTGGGTCAGCCGCAGCAGGAGCGGCGGACAGAGCGAACTCCCGGAGGTCAGGGCCGCGGGATGGCCTGCCAGGTGCTCGGCGAGCTCTTCCAGGAAACGAGCCGCCCCGCGCACGGGGATCGGCACCGCAACCACCAGCGCCGCCGCGGCCTCCTCGGAGCCGAGGCCGGGCAGAGCCGCAGTGAGGTGGGTGGTGACGGCGGAGGTGGCGGCATCCAGCCGTGCGGCCTGGGCGGCGAGGCGGGCGACGACCGATGGCGCGGTCGGCGAGGGCGCGGTCACAGGCCCTCCGGGCGCCGGATGGAGGTCCGGCGAACGGCCGGAAGCGGTCCGGGTGTCTCGCCGCCGGCGGTCTTGCGGACTTCCTGGTTGACGACCTGGACCTCGATCAGATCATTCGGCTGGCAGGCGAGGATGTCGCACAGAGCCGCCAAGACGTCCATCGACAGCCGCTGCGGGGGCTGGGTGACCAGCCGGAAGACCTGCTCGCGGGAGAGCGTGATGCCCCGCTCAGCCAGCAGCGGGACCAGGTCGGTGGTCTGGAACATCTCCCGGTCGGCCATGAGCTTGCGCAGGTTCCAGCGGTAGCCCATCTTCTTGATCACTTGGGGTCCTCCCAGATGCCGGGGTAGCGATGGGTCAACTTCCGCTGCAGCAGCCGGTTGCGGTACTCGTCCGAGACGCCGGTGTAGATGGCCGTGGTGCTGGCGTAGCCGTGTCCGGCCTGGTCCTGGACGAACCGCTCCGGGTAGTCGAACTCGACGAGATGCGTGATGTACGAGTGCCTCAGGCAGTGCAATTTCAGCTCTTCCGGCAGGTCAGCGGCCTTCCGTGCGGCGTCGAAGGCTTCGTTCGCCGACCGGCGGGACAGGCGCCCACTGCGTTCGGTGACCCAGATCGCCGGGTGCTTCCCAGCACCGAACCGGGGGCGGACCTCGGCGAGGTAGTGGTCCAGGACGTCGACGATCCAGTCCATCTCCGGGACCGTGAAGATGGTGCGGCGCTTGGGCGGGCTGCCCTTCGAGGACTTCCCGTACCGGACGAACATCGCCCCGTGGCGTCCGTACTGCGGTGCCTTCGGGTTCCGCCGCAGGTCGGCGACATCGAGCTGAACGCTCTCTCGGCGGCGCATGCCGTAGGCGTAGTAGCTCTTGAGCAGGGCGGAGTCCCGCATCGCAGCCAACGCGCCCTTGCGGCCGCGCTTGCGGATCTCCTCGACCCGGCCGTCGGCGGCGTCGAACAGGGCCTGGATCTCGTCATAGGTCAGCGGGCGACGGCTCGGGTCGCCCTCGTACTCGCTGACGTGGGTGACGGTGTTCCACTCGTGCAGGATCTGCACCGGCACCTGGCCGAAGCGCTCCTGGCAGACGTTCATCCAGCCGTAGCGCGCGTCCGTGATGTACTCGCAGAACAGGCGCAGGTGGTTCTGGTAGCCGCGGCCGCTCGACACGGTGAACGTCGGCGTCTTCGCACGCAGGTGGTCGATGAACGCCTCGACCTCGGCCGGCTGCCACTGCCACGGGTACTGGTTGGTGAACTCGGCGAACCGGCGGACCAACGACAGCCTCGGCTTGATGGTCGAGTCCCAGTTCAGGAAGCGGCTCCGCTGCTGCTTGGTCCACCCCTCCAGCATCGCCTCGAACACCGCCGGCTCGGGGTCCAGGTACGAAACCCCGTCCACGAGCATCAGCTGGGCTGCCCCCGCCAGATCAGCCGCTCTAGCCACTCCAACCTCCGTTGCGTTAGATGCAACATTGTTGGGATGGCGCGCGTCGAGCGCAAGAGCCGCTGGCCGATCGGTTGCCCCTCACCCGGTGACCGCGAAGGCACCCCCTCCCACCTGCGGTTATGCGTGTTGACCGCCCCGTCGAGTGTTGCATCAAACGCAATTCCGCCCCTTTTTCGGAGTCGCGCATGGCCGACAGCGCTGTGATGAAGACGTAGCAGGCCGCCCGGATCATCCGCAGCTCGTCCAGCCCGCGGCTGTCGCCGGTGCGGCGGAGCGGATCGCGGACGGCTTGGCGGATCCGTTCCTTGCGCGGCTCTACCGCCGGGTGGTTCGTCTCGAAGGCCGCGGGGTAGCGGCGCCCGAAGACCTGCCTGGTGAAGAGCCTCCACACGGGCTCGCCGTCGGGCACCCCTTGGTCGCCGGGTTCGAGCCGGATGTGCACGGGGATCAGGTTTTCCGGGTTCCGCAGCCACAGGTCGATCCGCTCGTCGATCTCCCGCTGGAACGCTTCCCTGCTGCCCCGTCGCGTGTCGGTGGCGCGGGTGTGCTGGACGCCGAGGAGTTCGCCGGCGCCGCCGTTGGGGTCGACCGCGGCGGCGCGGCCCTGGTCGATGAGGGCCTGGACCTTGGCCCGGCGGGCCAGGGCCCGCTCACGGCCGGTGCCCGCGAGGGAGAAGATGCTTGGGTTGTGGCCGGTGACGGCGAGGCTGATGGTCGACCAGGCCGGTGTTCCGGCCGGGCGGCCCGAGCGAGGCCGGTCCGAGACCGGGATGACGCGTGCGGGGTCGGCCAGCCAGGCGTCCAGGATGGCGTCCATAGCCGGGCCGGGCCGGTACCCGGTCGGAAGCGGGGCCGGGGCCGCCTCTCGGGCGGCTTGCTCCTCGCGCCGGTCGAGGATCTGCGGACCGATCCGGTCCACCCAGGCCCAGGCCGCTTTCAGCAGGGGCCACCAGGTGGCGGGCGGGATCGCCTTGGTCGACAGGGTCCGGGAACTGCTGGCCTCGGCGATCTGACGGCCGGACAGGCCCGGCCACGGATCGGCCAGGGGCCCGGCGGCGGTCAGGACCGGGGCCAAGTGGACGAGGTGGCGCACGGTGTCGACGTAGGTCATGACGGTCTTCGGCTTGTTCTCCGATGCCCGGTCGTCGATGAACGCCTGCCAGTCCTCGGGGCTCCAGGTGGCGAGGGTGGCGGGCAAGCCGTTGTCGTCGGCCCAGCGGGCCAGGACACCGATCCGCGCGCAGTCGCCGATCACCGTCGACGGAGACCACCTGCCGATCTTGAGGAAGAGACCGGCGTCGCGAAGGGCCTTGTGGCTGGGGTTGGACATGGCGAAGGCCAGTTCACGGGCGGTGAGGTTCCACAGCGGATCGACCGGAAAGTAGTACTTCCAGTGGGCGGGCGGCCTGTTCGCGGGCCGCTGGAGGCAGTCGGCCGGCCAGGCGTCGGTGCGAGCGAACACCGGGCTTGGGGTGTCGGGAAGGCGGCCGGGCATCGCGTCGAAGACGGGCTCGTCGTCGCGGAAGGTCAGCGACCGCAAAGGGCCGGCGGAGGCGGGGGCGGTGGTCATCGGTCGTACTCCGTTCGCATCCCCAGGGGAAGGTCGAGGTCCACATGGCCGGCGGCGATCTGCTCGCGGGCCGCGGGCAGGCGCTCCTCGCACTGCTCGAACAGCTCGGCCAGGGCGGCGGCCTTGCCTCCCCAGTGCTGCTGCCACACGGGCGGGGCGAGGCGCTCGCGCATGCGTTCCACGTGGTCGGCGAACAGCAGCAAGCGGGGCAGCTGCGAGACGAACACCACGGCGTTCGGGCAGACCATGCACATCGCCGGGGCGACGTGGCACGGCTTGCCCGGCCCGGTGTGGGGTGAGTTCATCGGCTCCTTGCAGTTCGTCAGCCCCATGTCGAGCTCGCCCTCCAGCAGGGCCTTGCCCTGGTCCGCGGTGATGCCCAGCGCCTCGATGCCCGCGGGCTCGCCCAGCTGACGTTCGGCGTCGGGAAGGACGAGGACCGGCTTGCCGACGAGGCGGTCGAACACCTTGCGCTGGGCGTTGTTGACCGCGCGGGCCGCCAGGGTGTGAGCGGTGGTGCCGTGCGCGTAGTGGCCGGCGAACACCTGGATGTGGTGGTCGTCTCCGGCCAGGTCCGACAGGGTTCCGCCGAGCGCTGCCACGCGCGTGGTCTTCGCGGTCTTGCGCAGGCGCCGGGTGTCGTGGGGCCGACTGATCTCCAGCTCCTCGTGGCCGCTGATCCAGTTCGTGAAGCGGCGTCCCTCGTAGTTGAAGGCGGCGAAGCGGGCCAGCAGGTGGCCCTGCTGGCCGAGTTCGGTCGCGGTGAACAGCCACGGCTCGCAGTTGAACACCTCCCGGGTCAGCTCGTTCACGGCAACCAGGCGCCGCATCAGGCCGGGGACGTCCCACCGCCCGCCGCCTTCGAAGCGCACCTCCCCCGACTTCCCCTGAGGGTCGGTGGGATGGAAGTCGGCCCGGATCCGTCCGGCCCGGTTCTTGGTCTGGACGATCCTGACGCCCTGCGGGCCGAACTCGATCTCCGGCAGGCGAAGGCGGTGCAGTTCCTCGGGGGTGCAGTCGGTCATCGCCAGCAGCAGCAGGACCCGGAAGGGCTGGAGGTCGCTCTCGCTGGGGAACAGCATCCGGCTCACGCCGGAGGCCAGCCCTGCCAGCCCGGCACCGCGCCCGCTCGCCGCGAGCCGCAGGTCGCACAGTTCCTGCGGCCAGAACCTGGCGTGGGCCGGCAGGTTGTCCCGCAGGGCGGCCGTGGTCAGGATGCCGTGCCGGGCCGCCCACAGCAGGTTCGCCGGCGTCCGCCAGCCGGCCTCGCGGGGGTCCTGCCCGGCGGTCAGGAGGTCCCGCCCGGCGGCCAGGCGCTTCTCCAGCGCCCTGATGTCCTCCATCGCCGATCCCTTGAGGGCCAGGCGCTCGCGGTTGGAGAACTCGTCGAGGACCTGGCCGGTGTTCTTGCGGAGCACGCTGGTGCCGCGAGCGCGGTCCTGCAGCTTGTCCGGGATGCTCGGGTCGCGCCGAGCCGCGTGGTCGATCAGGTTGAGCAGGGCGCTGGCCAGCGCGTACGGCATCGTCGACTGGCGGGAGTACCGGGTCGGCAGGTGCTGTTCCCAGGCGAAGACCACCTCCGTCAGGTCGACGTGCCCGCTCTCCAACCGCACCCCTGCCGGATCGTGTCCCAGCCGGGCCAGGTGCGGGCCGGCGAAGTCGCAGAAGCTGACGACCGCTCCGCGCTGGTGGCTGCCCGCGGCCAGGGCGCTCTTCGCGGCGTAGTCGAGCCAGGCGTCGGCCAGCTGCGCGGCCAGCGCCGGGCACTGGAACGCGCCGGGGTCGATTCGCGCCTCCACCACGCGGGTGCGCTTGACCTCCTTCCTGGAGCGGATCCCGATCGCGTCGACCACCACCGGCTGCACCTCAGACCGGGCGTTGGCACGCGGACGGCGCTCTCCACGGCGGGGCATCAGGCCACCGCCTTGCGGGCCTCGCGGGCGGCGTACTCGGCGAACGTCGTGTCCTGGTCGTTCCACGCCTTGACGGCCTGGGCGACCAGCAGGTTCGTCCGGCGGATGTAGCGCAGGTACCGCATCGTCGACTCCGGACGCAGATGTCCGAGCAGCTGCTGCACGCGCAGGAAGGCGTTGCCGGCCAGGTGCTCGCCCAGGTGGGCGGGGCTCCGGCCGCCGTCGCGGATCTCCTTCGCCGCCCGCTCCAGCACGAGCTGGGTCAGCAGTTCGAGCATGAAGATCGCGAAGGTGTGCCTCAGGTCGTGGATCCGGATGTTGCGTGGCATCTCCAGCTCCAGGCCGAACTCCTCGACCACCGCCTCGCACCGGGCCTGGGCAGCGTCGAAGACCTGGTCCCAGCGCTGGCGGCTGAGCATCCGGCCGTGCCGGCCGACGAACAGCGCCATCGGCTCCAGCCCCTGGCCGGTCTCCCTCACCGTGATCCGCCGCAGCGGCGCGTCCATCAGCTTGATCGTGAACGTGCGCCGCCGTCCGTGCAGTACCCCGCTCAGCTTCATCTGCCGCAGGTCGATGTCGTCGACGACGAACAGCTCCTCACGCCGGAGCGCGAGCGTCCTGGCCGCCCGCCGCACGACCTGGGCCCGCTCGATGCGGCGGTAGAGGTCGATCTCGCGCAGCGTCGCGTCCTGGATCTCCACGGTACGCGGCAGCTTGTACTTGGCGATCGCCTCCAGCTCCACCAGCCGGGCCGAGCCGTCCCGGCGGGGCGGGCCGACCTCGATATCCAGCAGGCTGCTGAACTCCCGCAAGCGCATCCCGGTGTTGATCGCCAGGTCCGCCGCGCAGCTGTTGCGCAGCGGGGCGGTGCCGCGGAACGCCGGATCCACTCGGCCATCGGGCAGCAGGCCGCGCAGGCCGACGTCCTTGAACACGCGCCACTGGTCGAAGGTCAGGTGGCGTACGTCGAGCTGGGACACGGCGCCCCAAGCCAGCACGTCCCGGCCGTTCTTCCGCCGGTGGTAGGGCCGGTGCTCCAGGGCCCCCGAGTCCACCGCCCAGCCGTAGAAGTTGTTGATCGCCACCCGCCGGCGCCGCCACGTCGCGGGGCTGACCGGCTCGTCCTGGTACTGGGTGCGGTCGTCGCGGAAGGCGATCAGGTCATCCTCGGTCGCGGACAGCAGGTCCGCCGGAATCTCCAGGCCGGCCAGGAAGTCCGCCACGTCGAGCAGGTCGTAGGTGTAGTCCCGCAGCGACGACGCCCCCAAGGTCTTCGCCTCTGAGCGGAAGAACGACGAGAGCGGCTCGGCCGGCCGCATCGCCTCATCGAGGAAGAACGGCGTCCCGTCAGGCAGTGCACCCGATCGAGTGACATAGGCCACGGCGTCCAGATCGACGCCGGGTATCGGCTCCCAGTACCTGCGGACCCGGTCGCTTGAAGTGAAGAAGTGATCCATTGCAGCATTCGGTGAGACAAATAGGACACACGAACGCTAACGGGACTCCAGCCCACCCATAGGCCCAGCTCAGGGGCTTGTGAGACATGTACCAGATGTAGACCTAACCGGAGCCGAAGCAGCCGCCGGGGCATTCGAATCGGTGGGGGCCGTTGCGGAGCCAGTCGGCGTAGGCGCCCCGCAGCCACGCGCGGACCTCGAAGTGGTCGAGCAGGGTCAGGTTCAGCAGCCTGCGCAGCTGGTTGGCGAGGTGGGCGGATTCGGTGGGGCTGTGGATGTCGGCTGCGCACTGGAGGGACACGATGTCGAGGACGACCGCCTCCAGGAGCAACTCCTCGGTCCGGTTCGCGCGCTTGCGCCCGGGGTCGACGATGCCGGGGTGGCGGCGGTCGGCTTGGTCGTCGAGCATCCGCTGGTGGTACATGAGGCGGGCGTCGCGGAGCAGGCGCGGCACGGAGGGGTTGTCCGGGTAGGCGTCGCGGACGGCGGCGAGGGCCAGGGCGTCGGCCAGGAGGTCTTCCTCGGGGCGGTAGCGGATGCGTCGGTCGCCGGTGACGACGTCGAAGGCGGCGCTGCACGCGGCCATCGCGGCGACGGTGGCGGCGATCGTCCCGGGGTCGTCGGTGGTGTCGACGGGCAGGGTGACGTAGGGCTCGGTGGAGGCGGTCACGGGCGTGGCCCTTCGGTGTCGGGGTGGTGTTCGCGGGCGCCGGCCGGGCGGCCCGGCTTCGGGTGCGGCAGTGAACCGCGCATTCCTTGACGGACCTCTTGATGCCGACCACCCATCAAGGTCACGAAGTGGTAACAGGTTGGTTCGCCGGGCCGGGCTCCCCAATTGGGGAGCCCGGCCCGGCCATCAAGGTGTGCACCTTGATGGGCGCCCCACCGCTGGTCAGGTGCCGTGGCAGGCGTCGCACAGGGCCTCGTCGCCGAACCAGCCCGCCGCGACGTCGAGCAGGTCGGCGGCACTGCGGACGTTGACCCAGGCCGGGCCCGAGCAGCCCGTCTCGCACACCGCGATCGTCTGGAACCCGTCCTGGCCCGCGTCGCCGCCGCCCCGGTACCGCAGCTCCAGCGACTCCGTCCCGGCGGCCAGCAGGCCGTGCACCGCGCCGTCGCTGCCGGGCCCGTCCCACGTGATCAGCGCGGCCAGGCCGGCGCCGAACACCGCGCGGGCCTCGCGCGCCAAGGCCTCGACCCCGGCGTCCCGTTCGGCCCGGCGGCGCAGCAGGGTGGTCAGCAGCGGCAGCGAGCTGACGGGGCGGACGTACTCGATCCCCTCCGCCGACAGGCCGGGCAGGCTCCTGGCGATCTGCTCGAACTGCTCGCGGACGACATCGTCCGGAACCCGCAGCGCGCCGTCCCGCAGCGCGTTGCGCGCCAGCGCCACCGGCAAGGCGGTGTCGGCCACGATCGCCGCCACCGGCACGCCGCACTCCCCCGCGAGGCGCACCAGCTCGGCACGATCGGCTGCGGTCGCGCTCGTCGCGTCAACGACGGTGCTGCGCCGCAGGATCATCCGCTGCTCCAGCACCAGGTGCAGGAGTGCCCAGGCGTCGCTGTTCACGCTCTGGTCGGCCCGGCTGCCGGTGAGCAGGCCCCTCAGCGCGTCGGCGCTGAGCACGTCGTCGCGGGCGAAGGCCCGGACCAGAGTGGACTTGCCCGACCCCGAGCAGCCGATGGTCAGGACCAGGACCGGATCGGGCAGGCCGAACTCGGTGAGCGTGCGCGCCGTGGCCGTCGCCGCGGGGCTCACCGCTGCGCCTGCGTACGGGCAGCCGGGGTGGGGCGGGTGGTGGCGTAGGCGCGCGGGTAGTCGGTGCCCTCCAGCGGCAGGCCGGCGGCGGCTACCGCCAGCGCGAGTTCCAGCACGTCGGCGACGGCCCCGGGCTTGAGGCCCTGGACGAGGTGGCCGTCGAGGTCGGTGCTCGCGGTGGCGAGGCCGCTGGTCGCCTTCGCCAGGTGCTGGTAGGCATCGAACAGCTCGGCGCCGTCCGGCAGCGGCTCGGGGATGGTCCGGGGAACGCGGGTGCGGCCGCGGTTGTAGTGGGGCAGCGGGTCGGCGACGGGCAGCTGGACCAGCCCGTCGGGGTCGAGTTCGCTGCGGCCGTCGGAGTAGACCGGCTCGTCCAACCGGTGCTCGTCCTGCCAGGCCGCCAGCGCCTCGGCGTGCAGCTCCTGGGGCTCGGTCAGGCCGCCGTACCAGTCCCGGGTGATGCCGACGGCGGCCAGGTCGGCGTCGCTGAGCTCGCGGACGATGTGCTCGGTGGCGGCGGTGACGATGTACGCCTCGGGCTGGGGCACATGGTCGAAGGCGTCGTTGAGCTGACGCATGAGCAGAACGAACATCCGCTGCCACCCGGGAGGCATGGACTGGAGGAGGGAGCGGTTCAGGACGAGGTGGCCGGCGTACGAGAGGCCGAAGTAGGTGTGCACGTCGTCCCCGTGCGCATCAGGGGCGGCGGCGGGGCGGGTGATGGGGTTCACGGCGGTGGTCCTCCGTTCGTCAGTGGGCGCTCGGGCCCGGGTCGGTACTGGTCGAGAGGCGGCGGGGCTCGGCACCCCTGCGGCTGGCCGGCGGCCACAGCAGCTGGTCCAGGTGCAGGAGCGCGCGGTAGTCGGCGGCGCTCTGATCGGGGTCGAGGCGGTCGTGCGGCGGCGCCCAGGCCAGGGAGCGGCGCAGCAGGGAGTCGGCGAGGTTGAGCCCGGTGCCGGCGTAGTCGAGGTCGGCGGTGCTGTCGTGGATCGGGTCGTGCGGCAAAGGGGGTCTCCAGGCGGGTGTGTCGCTGTCGCCTGAGCTGCCCGGCCAGGGCGTGCCCGGCGGTGCGGGGCCGGGCCCGGATGGACTGCCGGGCCCGGCGGTGGGGGGCTGGTGGGTGGTTGCCTCAGAACGGGTGGTCGTCCGCGGCCGGGTAGGACGGCCCCTCGTCGTCGGCGATGTCGTCCCAGAAGGGGGGCCGGCCCGGCGCCTGGTTGCGCTGGCAGAGGTGTCGGTAGCCGTGTTCGTAGGAGAACCCGGTGCCGTCGCACTCGGCGCAGTCCTCGGGGTGGGGCTCCTGATCCTGGCCGGCCGAGCAGTCGACGTGCTCCTGGTGGACCGGTACGAAGATCCCGTCGCCCTGGTCGTCCCAGGTCATCGTCACCAGGTGCACCCCGGTCCCGTCGCAGCCCCCGGGGCAGTCCGGCTGGTGCGGTTCGTCCGGTGGCGGCGGGTACCTGTCCTGGGCGGGCTCGGTGGGCGTGCTGATCGCGGTCATCGGGTTCTCCACGGGGTCTGGTGCGGCAGGCTGTCGCCGGTCGCGCCTGGGCGGGGGCGGGGCTGGCGGGTGTTCACCCGGACTCGGGGCCGGCCTCGGGCGCCGGGGGGTTCGGCGGCGGCTCGTCGAGGTTGATGTGCAGCGGAAAGGCGTTGCGGGCCACGGCGCCCCGCAGCGCGTCGAGGAGCTGTTCGTCGCCGACGTCGTGGGCAAGGTCCACGAGGGTGCCCATCTCGGCGGGACCGAGTTCGACCTGCACGCGCGCACCCGCGGCGGCGCGGTGGCGCAGCGTCTTGAGCAGGACCGGCTTGGGCGCGTAGGCCGGGATGGGCGTGCCGTCCGGCTCGCAGATCTTGCCGATGATGCCGTAGTCGCCGCCGTTCGCCGCCGCGATCGCCAGCCAGCGGGAGGCCGTGCAGTGGAACACACCCTCCGGCCGGTACGTGCCGTCGGCTCGGTAGGTGACGGTGTGGGCGAGGGCGTCGTTCTCACGGCGCCGCGCGCGGCGGCGGCGCCAGCTGCGGAACAACTCCATCGGGAGCGTCTTGCCCAGGGGGGCGGGACTGCTGGGTCTGTGCGGACATGGGGTCCTCTCCATCAGGAGCGTCGAGCCGCCGAGGGGCGGCGGGGCAGGCGGTCGGGGGTGGCGTGCCACCGTCCGGTCGCGCTAAGGCCGGAGGGTGCGTACGGCGCGCGAGGCGCCAGGGGTGTCATTCGACGGTCCAGCCACCGGCTGCGGCGGCGTCGTATGCAAGCTCAACGGCCAGGTGTTGCCAGTCGGTGGGGCTGATCCGGCCGGCGGCCTCGTTGAGGGCGTCCCGGATCTCCTCCGCCTGGGCCCGGGTGAAGGTCAGGGCTCCGTGGAAATTGCCGTCGAGGGCCGTGAGGAACGTCTGGATCGTGGCGGAGCCACCGATGTCCGCGAGCCGCAACTGCTCGGCGAGGTTCTGGGTGGTCAGGCAACTGGCGTGTCCGACGTGGTCGCCCCAGTAGATGCCCATGGTCGTCGTCCCTTCTGGTGGAGCGGGAGGTGTTCCCGCCCCAGTTCGGTCGGTGGCGGGGCGGTCCGGCCGTCCGCCGTCGGCCGGACCGCGTTGCGCGGTTGCTGCCCAGCTGGCGGGGTTAGTGGGCGGCGGACGAGCCAGAGGGCGTCCCGGTCGCCGGAACCAGTCGGCGGTCGGTGATCAGGAGGCGATCGCCGAACGCCGGGGTGCGGTCGTCACCCCAGAAGGGGTGCAGCACCGGCACGCCGCCCTGCCACCGGTCGTCGTAGCGCCAGGTGATGCTGCCCGTCGGTTCGCCGTCCAGGAGGAAGGCGGCTTCGAGGTCGAACTCGCGGCCGGTGCCGGGGTCGGTCCACCGGGTGGAGCCGATCTCGGTCTCCGGGACCTGGCGGCCGTTCTCGTCGACCCTGCGGGCCATCCAGGAGACGGTGGCCAGCGCGCCGGGGTGGTCCCAGGTGTTCGGGAACGGCTTGCCGGGGTAGCCGACGCCGACATGGACGGCGAGGTCGCGCAGCGGCTCGCGGCCGCGCAGCTCGGCGAGCACCAGCTGCGCCCGGCCCGACTCGACGGGCATGGTGCATGGGTCCTGGGCGGTGCCGGCGCCGCCCGTGTTGGCGGCCCAGCCGCGCAGCTCGGCGTAGACGCGGCCGTCCGGGTTCGGGGCGTTCTCGGTGATCTGCCAGTCGG
Source organism: Kitasatospora sp. NPDC059146 (assembly GCF_042786665.1). NCBI lineage: Bacteria > Bacillati > Actinomycetota > Actinomycetes > Kitasatosporales > Streptomycetaceae > Kitasatospora > Kitasatospora sp. NPDC059146. The sequence goes on from NZ_JBHZCY010000007.1 coordinate 55,558, forward strand.
CAAGGATCAGCGTCCGGCCGCCGGTGAAGGTCAGGATGGCGCGTTCGGCCTGGGCGATCTGGTGGTCGTCCCGGTTCCAGGGCTGCATCTGCTGGTCTCCTCGTAGGTGGTGAGCTTCGGTGTCTGCGTTCGGCGGGGCGCCGTGCCGTATCGAGAGCGGAGTCGACGGCCAGGCCGGTCGGAGTCGGTCCGGGTGGCCGCGCCGCTCGCCGCGCTGCGCCCTTGTCCGGCCTGGCGGGCCGGGAGGCGGGTGCTGCGCGGCGGGCAGCGTGATCACCCGGCGCCGGTCAGGGCCGGGAGACGGATCGGCTGACGGTGTCGGCGGCGTACAGCACCGCGGCGGTCAGACCGGCGAGCTGCTCGACGATGGCGTGGGCCTCGGGCGAGATGTGGTCAGGGTTCACCGGGTTGGTGAGGGCGCCGAGCGCGATGGCACGCAGGTTCAGCGGCTCGGGCTTGGGCGCGGGCACGCCGCAGCACCGGGCCTCGGCCACGTCGCCGATGCCGGAGAGGGCCCTGCCGACGCGGGGAGCACTGGAGGGGCGGTCCTCGGCGCCCCGCACGGCGACGGCCACGTGGCCCGAGGTGGTGTCCCAGGTCGCGGACACCTCGTACAGGCCTTCGTCGTAGTCGGGCTCCAGGAGCAGGGCGGGCTTGAGGACCAGGCCCTGGCCGACCTGGGCCTGGCGGATCGGCGTGATCCCGAGCCTGTGGAGGTGATCGTTGATGGCGTCGACCTGCCACTTCACCGTCTGGTAGGTGCTGGTCTGCTCGTCCTGGAGCCGTGCCCGGTAGGTCTCCTCGGCGAGGCCGTACCAGTCGGGCAGCTTGGTGGTGGTGTCCTGCATGGTCGTCAGTCCCTTCGGTTGGTGGTGCGGGTGGGTGCCGGCCGGGTCTGGCCGGGTGCGGGTGTTGCGTCAGACCGTGCTCGGGCCGGTGGCGTACGCGGCGGCGGCCGCCAGTCGGCGCTCCAGGTCGTCACCGGCCTGCGCGGCCTCCAGCAGCAGCTCGTGCAGGCGCAGTTCGTCGGCCCGGGTGAGGTCCAGGTGCGCCCGTGCGGCTTCGGCGAGGGCGTAGAGGTGCGCGGTGGTGTCGGCCGCCGTGGTGACGGCCTCGACCAGGCCGGGCTGGAAGGCGACGGGGCGCTGGAGCCTCCAGTGCCCGGCGTCGGCCAGGGAGGCCCGACGGTTGCGGGCCTTGGCCCGGCGGGCCTCCAGGGCCTCTGCCAGCGCAGTCGGGGAGGAGTGGGCCGGGCGCAGGTTGAACAGGCCGGGCAGGTCGAGCAGGTCCAGCAGGCGGCGGCGCGCAGCAGGGTGTGCCGGTCAGATCAGGGAGAGCTGAATGTTGCCGGTTAGTCCTGGGGGACGTCGGCCAGCGCCTGGTGGCCGGGCACGGTGCGGGCGCCTCGGAGGAGGGTGACGGTGCCGGCGAGGCAGTGGTCGCGCAGCCCGTACGGCCACGTGCTCAGGCGCAGGTCGGCGACGGCGATGACGGTCTCGACGGCGGCGGGGCGGCCGGTGGTGACCAGGCGGTACAACTGCTCGGCGGTGGTCTCGCGGCGCAGGAGGTGTTCGGCCTCGTCGATGAGCAGGCGGACGCGGGGTTCGGCCTGGGTGGGCTGGTGGGCGCGCTGGCGGGCGTCGCGCAGACGGGCGTTGCGCTGGTCGACGATGGTGAGGGCGTGGTCGAGCATCTGCTCGGCACCGTCGGGGGTGGCGCGGCGGTCGGCGGCGGCCAGTTCGCTGCGGGGGGTGATGGCCCAGGTGGTGGTCGCGGGGCCGGTGGCGGGCTGGGTGATCAGCTCCTGGAGGTGGCGGGACTTGCCGGAGCCGGTGGGGCCGACGATCAGGTGCGTGGACATGCGGTGGTTCCTCTCGGTGGGCGTGGTGACCGCCGGGGCGGTCGGGTTGGTGCGGGAAGCGGTCCGCCCGCCCGGCCAGGGGTCGCGGGGCGGGCGGCGGACGCGGTGTGGGGTGGGTGGGCCGGCCAGGGTCAGAGGCTTTCGGCGGGCTCCGGCAGGCTGTCCTGGTCGGCGTTCTGGAGCAGCGGCAGGCCGTACTCGGCGGCGCTGCGGCGCACCTGGGTCTTGTCGTCGGCGAGGTCGGAGCAGGCGTTGATCTTCTGCTCGGCGGCGGCCTGCTCGGCCAGGCGCTTCGTCTCTTCCTTCGCGGCCTCGACCAGGTGGGCCGGGCCGTCGCCGTCGCGGGTCAGGTACGCGGCGCCGGCGGCCACGTACGAGGTGGCCTCCAGATGGGCGACGGGGAGGGCCTGGCGGTGGGTGGCGAGTTCGGCGAGAGCGGTTGTCAGGCCGGATCCGGAGGAGTCGGTGATCAGGTGGTTGGTCATGTCGGGGCTGCCTTTCCGCAGGGTGGGGGCCCCGTCCGCGCCTGCTGGCCTGAGGCTCGGGACGGGGACGGGGCCCGGGGTGGGATGGCTGTGTTCGGTTGGGTGGCGCAACAGAGCGCTGGCTAGGCCGGGACGAGGTTGCTCGCGTCGTCGGCGTTCTTCGGCAGGGGCAGGCCGTACTCGCCCTTCTCGTCCGGGTTGCGGACGACCGCACCGGACTTGACGAGCTCGGTGAGGCGGTTGGCGACGGTCTTGCCGGCGACCTGGGCCATGGAGGTGATGGTGTCGATGTGGAGGTAGCCGACCTCCAGGTGCATCGGGTCGCGGTAGCTGGCCAGTACGGCGAGGATCTTCTCCTCGGCTGTGGGCTCGCGGGTGGCGGCGTAGGTGACGGAGGCGGGCTGCCATCCGCCGCTGCCGTCTTCGTCGTCGCCTTCGCTGTCCGCGCCGTCGATCGAGGCGGTGGCGATCTCGAAGCGGTCGTCCCAGTCCGGGAAGTCGAGCGGGACCGCGATCTGCTCGGGATCGAACAGGCCGGCCGCCGACTCCAGGATCCACAGGCGCGTCAGTTCCGCCCGCTCGTCCGGGCCGACGATGTACCCGAGGCCGAAGGTGCGGCGGGGGTCGTCGGCGGGGACGGTCGGGTCGTAGATGAGCGAGTCGTTGGTGCTGCGCCAGAACGCGGGGATCTTCGACGGGTCGGCGCCGTCGAAGGCGTCGGGCAGGTCGACGCGGTGCTTCTGGGCGCTGTCGCTGCGCAGGAGGATCAGCGCCCCGCCGTGGAAGACGTTGTCGCGGATCGCCGTGTCCCCGCCCATCTTGTCCAGGTTGAGGATCTGACCGCACAGGACCAGGGAGATGCCGAGGGAGCGGCCCTGTTCGGCGAGTGCCGCGACGATCCTGGCCGCCTCCGCCCGGTAGGGGCTCTTGTCCCCGAGGAGCTGGGCGTACTCGTCCAGGATCACCGCGATGTAGGGGCGGTCGCGGGTGGGCTTGAAGTTCTTCGCCCGCAGGCGCTGGCTCTCCCGGATCCGGTGCCGCAGGATCGCGTAGGCCACGCGCAGCGCGCCCATGGCCTCGTCGAGGCCGCAGCCGGCGTACGCGGCCATGTCCTCGACGTCGGGATTGCTGCTGCCCTTGGGGTCCGCGTAGATGATCGCGACGCCGTTGACGTGGTAGCTGAGGGCGATGAGCTGGAGTGCGCCGCCCTTGCCGGAGCCGGTGACGCCGGCGACCAGGACGTGGCGGGCGCCTCCGGCCGGGTCGTAGAGCTGGACCCGGGCGGGGCGCCCGGACACGCCGCTGCCCAGTTCCACGTAGCCGTTGTCGTTGGCCATCAGCGTCTTGGGGCCGGGCAGGGGCTTGCCGTCCTCCAGCGGCGAGCGGTCCATGACGCGCAGGATCGCCCTGCGGGGGTCGTCGGTGGGTTCGACGCTGACGAGCAGGGTGGTCTTGCGCAGGGCTCCGGCGATACGGACGGGGTCCGGCATCGAGATCGCGTCGGTGTCCTCGTCCGCGACGATCCAGGCGGCCTCGCCGCCGGTCCCGGGGTCGGGGATGACTCCTTCCAGGTGGGTTCCGGGCATACAGCCGCCGCTGTGGGCGACGTGCTTGAGCCAGCGGGCCTCCAGCTCGCCGTGGCGGTCCTCCTCCTCGGAGGGGGCGGTCAGGCGCACGAGGATCCGCTTGGAGCTGGCGTGCGGGCCCTCGGTGATGGAGATCCATTGGGCGGGGACGTGGTAGACGCCGGAGACGGTGTCGGCCGTCACCGTCACCGGGCGGCCCGGCGGGGCCTGGACGACACCCTCCCAGGCGGTGTCACCCAGCCCCGTCAGGACCAGGTGCTGCCCGGTGTGGGCGCCGTACTCGCCGGAGACGTGGGCGTCCCACAGCTGGAGGATCTTGTCGACCGCGGCGTCCCGGGCGGGCCTGGGCGTCCGCGGGTCCTGCGGCTTGGCCGCCCTCGCCCTGCGGCGCCGGCTGCTGCCCAGGACCGCCCGCAGGGAGTAGCCGACGAAGCCGACGCTGCTCCACCAGACGGTGGAGACCAGGCCGGCCAGCGAAGGCATCGTCATGAAGCCCGCCACCAGGGCGTCGATGCCGGTGGGGCCTTGCAGGGTGGCGGTGGCTGCCGCGGTGACGGTGGCGACCGAGGAGACGAGGAACGGGACGCGGTGGGCGCGCAGGATGTCACCGCCGGGTACGGCGTCCAGTACGGCCTCGGGCAGGCGCCCGGCCGCGTTCAGGCCGGCCACCAGGGCGGGCGCGGCCAGGAACGTGGTCATGGTGAGGGCCGCCTGCGGGTCCAGGAACGGCATGGTGATGGCGGCGGCGATCGGTGCGGCCACCTGCGCGAGGGCGAAGCGCCGCTCGGAGGCCGGATCGAGCTCGGCCCGGGCCGGTGCGGTGTCGTCGGTGGTCATCGTCTACTCCTGCCGGTACCAGTCACGGTCGGCCATCTCGACCGGGGACCGGTCGCGGGCCTGCTGGATGCCGTCGTGATCGGAACGGGCCTGCTCGTCGGTGGCGGCCGCGGCCTGGGCGGTGGTCTCGGTGGCGGCGGCGAGCGCGATCGCGGCCTGGGACAGGCCGGCCATGGCCCGGGCCACCTCGCGCGTCTCGGCCACGGTGGCCTGGTCCACCTTCATGGCCGCGATCTGTTCCGCGGTCCGCCCCGTCGCCCTGGCCTCGTCGTCCTGCACCCGTGCCAGGCCGCGGAAGGCGTTGAGGTCGCTGCGCAGGGAGCGGGCCAGTGTCTGGACGTCGCGCCGCAGCTGGCGCAGGGTGGTGTCGGTGGTCATGGCGTTCTTCTCCTGTTCAGCTGCGGTAGAACTGGCGCTCGGCGGGAGCGGTGAGCGGGCTGTCGACGACGGCTCGGTAGATACCGCCGTGGCGCGTCCGAGCGTTGGCGGCCAGGGTCTTCACGCCCTCTGCCGAGTTGAGGGCCATCGATCTGGCCGCCTGCGCCCGCGTGCGCAGGCCCTCCGCCTGCTCGGCCAGCCGGACGAGCTTGTTGACCAGAGCGATACCGCCCTTGACGCTTTTGGCCTGCTCGGCGTACTGCTGGGCGAGTTTCGCGTGCTTGGCCGCGTGGTCCAGGGCGACCTTGGCGTCCTCGGCGATGCGCGCGAGGACGGTGACCTTCTCCTCCAGGGCCTTCTCGAACTGGAACAGCGAACGGACCTCGCCCCGGCGGAGCCGGTAGTTCTTGAGGTCCGTGGGGTCCTGCGGCTTGAAGCTGACGTGGGTCTTGGTGGGGGGCTCGACCTCCACGGCCGCGGCGGGAGCCTTCTCCCGGTAGGGCGCCTTCCCGAGGTTCGGGGCGTACGGCTCGCGCTGCGCGGTGGGGACCTGCCGCGGCGTGCCGCCCTCGGCGGGCTTGCGGAGGTCCGCGGTGGATCCGCTGACCTGCTCCATCTCCGGTCGGTCTTGGGTCTTCACGCTCGGGGTGCTCCTCTCCGGGCCCTTCGGGTGGGGGCCGCCCGGGGCGGGCGGCCGGGCGGGGGCGTGGTCCGGGGTTTCGGGCGCGGCGGGGCGGTGCCGGGCGGCCGTGCCGTTCTGCTCGTCGGCGTCGTTCTTGAGCAGGGTGCTGGCCTTGGTGCCGGCCTTCCCGGTGTCGGTGCCGGTTCCGGAGTCGGACGGCGCCGTTTCGGGGGCCGGTGCTCCGGTTTCGGTGGGGCCGGGCTGCGTCGGGGTGCCGGTGTTCTTCTCGTCACGGGGCTTGTTCTGGCCCCACTTGGTGTCCAGCCCCTTGTCGTCGATGCCTGCCGAGGGCGGGTCGGCCGGTGCGGGCACGGTGTTGACCGGCTCGTCCTTGCGCCTCTCGTTCCGGAAGGGTCCGGTGACGTAGCCCTTGACCTTCTTCAACCAGGACGGCTTGTCGCCGCCGGTTTCGGTCAGGGCGGCCGGGCCGGGGTCGCCGGCTCCGGGCTCGGCTGCCCCCGGTCCGCGCCCGCGGTTGGCGCGTTCGCTGCCCCGGGTGGTGGTTTCGGGGCCGTCGCTGCGCGTTTCGGACCCGCCGCCGGTGGTGGCGGGGCCGGGCTCCCTGGTCGCGCCCGCACCGCTTGCGCCGGGTCGCCCGCCCTTCGTGGTCCGGGTGCCGCCGTGGTCGCGCGCGGGGCCTCGGCTGCCGTCTCCGGAGCCGCCGCCGCGCGTTTCGGACCCGCCGCCGTTGGTTCCGGACCCGCCGCGTCGCGTTCCGGACCCGCCCTGGGAGCGGTTCGGGCCGCGGTTCTGCGCACCGGGCTTCGAGCCGTTGTCGCTCCTCGACGTGTCGGAGTTCTTGGAGTCGGTGGAGCTGCGGTGGTCCCTGCTGCTCTTGGAGCCGTTGTCCTGCTTGGACGCCCTGGTGTCACCGTTCCTGGTGTCGGAGGCGTCGGTGCGCCGCTGGTCGCGGTTGCCGTGGTCCTTGCGGTCCTGGGACCGCTTGACGTCCTGGTGGTTGCGGCCCTGGTGCTGCTGGTTCTTGGTATTGAGGTCGGCGACCTTGGCGTCGCGCTGGGAGCGGTGGTGCCCCGACCGGTCGTTCTTGGCCAGCCGGTCGGTCTTGTTGGTGCTCGTGGTGTTGCCGGAGTTCCCGGTGACCCGGTTCTCGCTGACGGTGTGCTGGCGTTTGACGGTGGTGGCCGTGCCGGTGCGGGCGAGCCGGGCGGCGACCGCCCGGATCAGCGCCGCCACCGGGCCCTCCCCCGCGCCGGCCGCGGCGGCCGCGCCGGCGGCGTTCTTGCCGTCCTTGCCCGGGGAGGCACCGCGCTCGTCATCGCGGTCGTCACCGGCGAGGTCGGCGGTCGATCCCAGGACGGGACGTGCGGGCTGCACCGGGGCGAGAAGCGCGGCGAGGGTGCTGCGCTCCTCGCCGGTGTCACCGGGCGCCGCGGTGGGGGCGGCCTGCTCCGGCGTCCCGGCGGTGTCCGGCGCGGGCGGTGCGACGGGTGTGGCGGGCACCGCCGGCGGGTGCGGGGGCGGCGGCGGCACGTTCATGGCGGGGGGCGCGGTCACCGTTCTCTCCTCACTGATTGTGACCTCCCTCCCTCCTCCCACCCGGCCGGCGGACGCCTCCTCCCGCGCGCCTGGGCGGCTGGAGGAAGCATTCTCGTGGGGTGGGAGGAGGGAGGGAGGAGGTTACGGACTGTCAGGTTCGGGGGATGCGCTTCTTCACCCAGCCGCCGACGAGCAGGATCCCGACGCCGCCCAGGACGACCAGTCCGGGCACGGGGACGTCGGAGGAGTCGCCCCCGTCGGCCGTCACCTTCTGAGCGGTGTTGACCATGCCGGGCGCGGCGTCGGCCGGGAACGCCTTGCCGCATTCGGTGATCGCGTTGTAGGAGCCGGCGGCCTTCTCCACGCAGGCCTGCACGGCCTGGCGGCGGGCCGTCTGGGCGGGTGTCTCCTGCTCGACGGACTTCGCCAGATCCGCGGCCAGCTGCTGGCGCTGCAGGTCGACCCTGCTCTGGTCCAGGGCGATCTGGGCCTTCTGCGCGTCGGCCTGCGCCTGGGTGGAGGCGTAGTACGACCAGCCGACGACGCCCGACGCGGCGAGGACCACCGCACCGGCGGCCAGGCCCGCCTTCCCCCACGGGGTCAGGCGGGCGTTGGGGGCGTAGGCGCCGTGCTGGGGCGGGGACTTCCACGACGGCACGGAGGAGATGTTGTACGCGGCATCGTTGTAGGCCGTCTCGTTGGTCATGGCAGCGCTCCTTCAACGGGGAAACGGGTAGTGCTCGGCGCCGGGCGCCTTGGAAGGCCCTCACCCGGGCGAGTGCGGGTGAGGACCGACCGAGAGGTCCGACAGTCAGGGGCGGCGAAGGGGCCGGTGGGCCGCCGCGGGTGGTACCCGCGGCGGCCGGGTCCGTGCTCGCCGTGGTGACGGACGATCGGCGGGACGACGGCGCAGACCACGGCGCTCCCGGTCATCGGGGGGAGGCCGATGACCGGGGTCGGCTGTGGGCGGGCTCGGACTGCCGCCGCCGCTCAGCCGTGCTGCTGGAGGCCGCCGTCGGCCGTGTAGCCGTTGCGGATCAGGTCGACGGCCTCGGTGCGGTACTCGGACGCGGTGCTGGGCGACTGGAGGCCGAACTCGTCCTGGATGGCCTGGAGCGGGAGCTTCTCCCCCTCGGCCCTGGTGAGGATCATCCGGGCGACCCGGCGCACCGCCCGCTCGCGCGGCTTGAGCTTGTTGGCCTCCTCCGCTTCGAGTGCGCGTCGCTCGACTTCGGCGGCGGCCTCGCGGGCTTCGGCGGCGGCCAGCCGGGCTTCGGCGGCGGTGGCCTCGGCCAGCTCGGTCTCGGCCAGTGCGCGCGCCTGCGCCTGCTTCTTCACGGCCGCCTCACGGTCGAGTTCGGCAGCGGCGTCGCGGGCTTCGGCGGCGGTCTTGGCGATGTCTGCGGCGGCCTTGTCGGCGTTCGCCTTCGCGATCCGGTCGGCCTCCTCGATGCCGCGGCGCACCTCGGCGGCCTCCTTCTCCAGTCCGGCGGCCTCCAGGTCGGCCTGCGCCTTGACCTTGTTCTGCGCGGCCGTCCGCGCCTCGGCCTCGGCCTCCCGCGCGCGGGCCTCAGCCACGTCCGCGCTCTCCAGCGCCGCCTGTTCGAGCTGGGCGGCCTTCTCGGCCGCCGTGATCTGGGCCTGGGCGTGGGCACGCACGGACGCGGTCTCCCCGTCGACCCTCGCCCGCACCTGGTCCAGCCGGCCGTTGGCGAGCACCCGCTGGGCCTCGGCCTCCTTCTCCGCAACGTCGCGGCGCGTCCGGGCCTCGCGCTGGCGCTGCTCGGCCTCCTCCGCTCGCCGCTCCGCCTCGCGTTCCTGGTCGTCCGGCATGGCCAGCGCCTGGTCGACGGTGAACCCGCGGGCGGCCATCCTGAGCGGCAGCCGCTCGTCGTCCGTGGCCTTGGAGAGGTCGCCGTCGTACTTGCGCTTGAGCCAGAGCTCGTAGGCGAGCAGGTCCTGCTCCCGGCGGACCATCTCCGGGTAGGAGGTGACTCCGGCCAGGTGCATCCGCCGGAACATGATCGGCGTCTTGACCGGGGAGAGCAGCCAGCGCTTCAACGGCACCGTGTCGGTGACGGTGCCGGCCTCCAGCTTCGCCTTGTGGACGATCAGCCGCCGCGCGGCCTCGACGCCGAGTACGAACAGGATCGGCATGACGCCGTGGGAGGCCGCCCGCACCGGATCCGCCCTGATGGACCCCTGTGACGAGGCGTTGAACCAGATCGTCGCGCCGGTCATGGCGTGCGCGGCCAGGCGCAGCATCGGCCAGGGTGTGCCCTTGCGGATCATGTAGAGGTCCAGGGCGAGGAACGCGACGATGCTGGCGTCGACGCCGACCGGGAACAGGGGCGCGAGGCCCTCGCTGAACCCCCAGCCGAGGGCGACCCGGGCGAGGGTGTCGTAGGACATCGCGAAGCCGATGCCGCCGACGGTGACGCCGCCGAGGACGGCCACCAGCGAGAGGCCGAGCATGAGCCAGTTCGGCTTCTTGCGAGGCGCGTCCGAAGCCTCCCGGGGCGCGGACGAAGCCTTCGCGGGTGTCTTCGCAAGGGTGGCCTGCGGTGCCGAAACCGGCGCGGCCGGTGCCGAAACGGGACGCGGAACGGTGCCCTCCGGGCGGCGCGGAACCGGCGTCGGGGACAGGTCGATGGTCGTCACGGAGGCCTCCGGATAGACGTGGTCGAAACGGTGACGGCTGCTCCCGAAACGGGGGCCGCTGCTCCCGAAACCGGGGGGCGCGGCCCCGAAGTGGGGTGCGGTGGGTGGCGAAGCGGCCGTCGGCGGGTTGGGTGGGGATCGAGGTTGTGCGGCTGTGGGGCCCGGTCGGCAACGTGATGCCGCAGCCGACCGGGCCGGGCCCGAAACGGGTGACCGTGGGTTCCGAAGCTGCGGCCCTCGCAGGGCGGCGGTGCCCGGAACGACCGCTGGCCGGATCTCAGCGCGCGCCGGGGAGGACGACCGGCGCCGAGCGGAGCGCGAGTGTGGTGTCCGCCGGGCCGGCGGCGGGCCCGGACCCGCCGTCCGACTCCAGGACCCGTACCCGCACCCGCGCATCGCCGGTGACACCGCGGTGACGTGCTCCCGCAGCGGCCCGGCGGCCCACGGCGCGGCCAGGGGCCCGGCGGCCGTGCAGAGCGAAGGCGGAGACCGCGACCATCAGCTCCATCGAGAGGGGCACCAGCAGCACGAGAAACGGGGCGAACGTACTCACAGAGAACTCCAGGTGTGCACAGGGAAGGGGGAACCCAGTCGGCGGGCCGTGCTCCTGACCGGGCGCAGGCGCTCCAGGGCCCCGGCGCCGGTACGCGGCGAGACTCCGGACACCTGCGCCCCGCACCGGAGCGCCTACTGCTCCCGACCGGGGTGGAACCGACGGTCGCACCGGCCAGAAGTCAACCGAGCGCGGTGGTGAGTACCCCCGGCACCGCCCGGCACTGTCCGGCGTGCGCGTTGGCCAGCCTGCGACTGCGCTCGCCGAAGGAATCGGCGTCGAAGCTGCGGTCCCCGCAGGCCAGGCAGCGCCAGGTGAACTCGCGGTCGCTGTACTCGGTCGCGGGCTTGCCGATCAGCGCGACCAGACCGCCGAGGGCGGTGCGGAAGGTGAGCACGGTGTGCTCCGGCGCGGCCGTCGACGGCCGCGCGCGCACCTGTTCCAGCTCGGCGCGCAGTTCGGCGATGGTGCGGTTGCGGGCCGCGAGCTGCGCGCTCGCGTCCTTCACCACGACGTCGCACGCGCTCCGGGCCCGGGCCGCGCTGGCCATCGCCTCTTTGGCGAGGGTCTGTCCGGAGGCGTCCAGTGCGGCGTTGAGGTCGGCGCGCACGGCCTGCAGTTCCAGGTCACGTGCGGCCCGCTCCTCCTGCTCCGTCCCCAGCTGGCGGGCGGTGTCGCCAAGGGCGGTCTCGGCTTCCTCGGCCCGCTGGCGCAGCTGGTCGATCCTGGCGGTAGTCGTGATGGTGAGCACGGTGCGGTCCCTTCGTTGATGGTGTGCGTGGCCCAGTGCCGTCCGCCGCCGCCCGGTCGGGGGCGGCGGCGGGCGGGGGGGGAGGGGCGGGGGGGGGGGGGGCCGGTGACGGCGAGGCCGAACGCCACCGCCGCCGCCCCC